>NZ_CP030041.1:3645000-3842500 GCF_003260975.1 Echinicola strongylocentroti
AAAAGGGGGAGCAAAGGCAAACCGACCATTACGTACTCCTTCAGGGGAGCCATGACCCAGCAGCCGGATCAGATTCCGATGCTCAGTGGTGATGAGTACTCGACCCTGATCGCTGAAGGCTTTATGAACAGCCGCGGAGTACCCCTGAATATCTCAGCAAACAAAGAATTTTCATATGATCCTAAAGACCCGTATTACTTCTATAATTATGGAAACAATACCGACTGGATCGATGAGATCACCCAAATGGGCTATATGTTTGACCATAACTTGGCCTTGTCTGGTGGTGGAGAAAAAACCAGGTACCGGGTGTCGGTCAATAAGAACAATTCGGAAGGGACTACCGTGGGGACAGGATTTGACCGTTTTGCGACCAGGATCAGCTTGGATTACCTCGTATCGAAGAAAATCCGTGTGATGACGGACTTGGCCTACACCAAGTCGACTACGGACCGAAACTGGGTAAACGACAGTGACGGCCAAGACCGTGTGCGGGGCATTGCCTATGAGAAGATGCCCAACATGTCTCCCTATGAGTACGACGAATTCGGTAACCTGACGCCAAATTATTTCTCTCCGGCCAGTAACATCCAGGGAGCTTTTCCCGGTACCTACAACCCATTGGCACTGGCCAATGAAGCCACGAACAGAACAGAAAGTGACCGGATCATTCCGAAATTTACTTTGCAATACCACATTCGTCCTGACCTGATGTTCCAGTCGGATGTAGCCTTTGATATCAATAATACCCAGAGAGAAAGCTTTTTGCCGCAGGTGGCCACTGGCCTTCCGATGAACAACCAGAATGTCAATATGGCTTCTGGAAGCGACACGGATTTCCTGATTACCCAGACCTTCAACAAACTGTACTATACGCCAGAGTTGGGTGAGGATCACAGTTTGATGGCTATGCTGTTATTTACCACTTATGAAGGCAGAAGTGACGGGTATGCCGTGGGCACAACCAATTCCGCTTCCTCATTCTTGCAGGTACCAGGGACGGTAAATAGGGATGACAATGTCTTCCTTTCTTCTGGAACGAGTATCTCCCGATCTATCGGCATGGTGGCCAATGTGCAGTACGGCTTCTTGGACCGCTATATAGTCAATGCCTCCATCAGAAGAGACGGAAGTTCCAAATTCGGTGAAAACCACCGATGGGGAACCTTCCCGAGTATTTCCGGTAGATGGAGGGTGTCCGGTGAGCCGTTTATGGAGGACTTGACCTGGCTGAACGAATTTAGCGTGAGGGCGAGTTACGGCGAGAGTGGCAATACACCAAGACAGGATTATGTACACTTCAGCACCTTCTCTAACCTGAACTGGAACTACCTCGGGGAGACAGGCGTAGTGCCCAATAACCTGGAGCTGACCAACTTCAAATGGGAAAATGTAGCCCAGACCAATCTAGGGTTTAATTTGGAAGTCATTGAAAGTAGGATTATCGTCGGTTTTGACTGGTACCAAAAGCGTACTTCCGACCTCTTCTTGGATAACCTCCGCATCCCTAGTACCACCGGTTATTCGGCTATCAACATGAACATTGGCACGATGGATAACAGGGGCTGGGAGCTGTCGGTGTTTACCACTCCTTACCAAAAGGGAGACCTGAAGATCAACTTTGATTTTAACGTAGCCAGAAACAAGAATATCATCCAATCCATTTCGGAACTGTACCAAACAGACAACCTGGAAGCGATGCAGTCCAATGGTAACTATTTCGTGACCATCCAGGAAGGCAATCCACTGGGCTCTTTCTATGGTTTCAAATACAAAGGCGTCTATTCTGACGGAGAAGCGACCATGGCGACAGATGGCAATGGCAATGTCATCACCGGTCCCAATGGCGACCCGGTCCCGATGATGTTTACCTATCCGACCATTGCCTACGAATTCCAGCCTGGTGATGCCATGTACGAGGATATCAACCATGATGGCAATATCGATTATAAAGACATCGTATGGCTGGGGGATGCCAATCCGAAATTGACTGGTGGCTTTGGGCCACGGGTGACCTACAAAAACCTCCAAGTATCCGGGTATTTCAATTTCCGCTATGGTGTGGATATCGTGAACAGTACCAAGATGCAGACAGAGAATATGTACGGATATGGCAATCAAAACAAGGCAGTGCTCAATCGATGGAGAAGGCCGGGGGATCAGACGGACATGCCACGCGCACTGATCGGTAATGGCTATAACTGGCTGGGCTCTGACAGGTATGTGGAAGACGGTTCATTTATGCGTTTCAGGACATTGACGGTTCGCTACGCCATGCCAAGACCATTTCTGGACAGAACAGGGCTGGGCGACCTGAGCTTTTACCTGACTGCAGAGAACCTGTACACTTGGACCAACTATACCGGCCAAGACCCGGAAGTAGGACTGACAAGTTCCAATGCCAATCGACTTTTCCAGATTGGTTATGATAATGCGCGGACACCACCTACGCAGACCTACACTTTGGGCGTAAACGTGCGGTTCTAATTTGATCATTAAAAAGAAAGAAAGATGTTTAAAAAATATATATCCTATACGTTGCTTGCACTGATGATCGTGGCAGGTACCAGCTGTGACAGTTGGCTGGACCAACGTCCACAAAACGGTGTGGTAAAGCAGGATTTTTGGAAGACCAAGGAGCAGGTGCGCTCGGCCTTGATGGGAGCATATGCCTCGCTGAACGGGAATTATAGAGGATACCACCTGCCTGAGCGGATGTTCCTTTGGGGAGAGTTGAGAGGTTATATGATTGCGCCCAGCACGGGAGCAGGCTTTAATGACATTCAAGTGGTGTTTGGCAATATCCAGTCCACCAATTCCATCGCAGATTGGGCGGGGTTTTATGGTACCATTAACCTGTGCAGTAATGTGATCGATAATGGCCCCGGAGCTTTGGCAACCGATGAGACCTTCAAAGAGGAAGACCTCAACAACTACGTGGCAGAAGCTCGGGCACTTCGGGCGCTGATGTACTTCTATCTAGTGCGGACATTTGGCGAAGTGCCATTGTCCATAGAGGCGGTGGATAGTGACGAAGACCAGCTTACCATTGCCAAGTCCTCCCAAGCAGAGGTGCTGGAGCAGATTGTGATAGATCTCGAAATGGCGGAGGCCGACATCTTTGAGCAGCACGAAACACCTCAGGCCAGTAAGGGCAGGATGACCCGCTATGCGGTGAATGCCTTACAAGCTGACGTGTACCTGTGGATGCAAAACTATGAAGCCGCCGCCGCCGCCGCTGACAAGGTGCTGGCTGGGCCTTATGCCTTGGTGGATCAGGAAAACTGGATGGGGAGGCTTTTTGTGGAAGGGAATTCCGTGGAAAGTATTTTCGAAATCCAATACGAAGCACCGCAGTCCAATACATTTTTTGACATGTTCAGTACCACTAGGGTTACCCGGTTTTTGGCCTATCCATCGGTACTGGAAGAGACTTTTGGGTTTAGTATTGACAGACCAGAAGAGGTGGATTTGAGAAGTATCGACGCTTCGTTGAAAAGCAGCGGTGAAATATGGAAATACATTGGGATAAGTGAAACCCAGCGACGTGAGCCTACCGACTCGTATGCTAACTGGATCGTTTATCGGCTCGCCGATGTGATGCTGATGAAGGCCGAAGCGCTGTCCCAAATCGGAAGAGGAGAAGAAGCACTGGAAATCGTGGCGGAGATCAGGGAAAGAGGCGGAGCCATACAGGCTACCGAGGAGAGCCCTTCCCCATCCAGTGCCAATGATGTCATCCGCTATGTCTTACGCGAAAGGGCCAGGGAGCTGGCCTTTGAAGGGAAATGGTGGTTTGACCTGTTGAGGGTATCCAAGATGGACGATTATGCCAATCTGGATTTGATGTTGGATGCGGCCATTACCAATGCGCCGGAAACCAATCTGAGCACGATTTTGAACCAGCTGAGGGATACACGGAGCCATTATCTTCCCATTTATAATGTGGAGCTGAATGCCAATCCGCTGCTGGAGCAGAATCCTTACTACCTCAAATAAACCTAAAATAATCGAACATGAAGACGTTTAAGATAAATACCTTATGGAACATAAGAAGCAGCATTGTGGTGCTTGTTTTGCTAGGCTTGGTGGCAGTAGGTTGTGAGTTTGACCCTCCGTCCAATATCAACATCACGGAGGATACCAATATCAGCGGTTACCTGAGACAGCATCCGGACGAGTTCAGCAATCTTTCCCGGATCCTGGAAATCTCCAATACCGAGGGCTTTTTGGGTACGTATGGAACGTATACCTTCTTTGCCCCTAATAATGAGGCGGTAGATGGTTATTTGGAAGAAAACGGCCTTAGCCTGGATGGCCTTGGTGAGCAAGAAGCCAAGGATATCGTCCGCTTTCACCTGTTGTCAGATACGTTGTCCACGGCGGATTTTACGGATGGAAAGTTACCGGTCCCTACGGAGTACGGAAAGTACCTGGTGACGGGTGCGGAGTTTGCAGACGGAGAGACCTATACCCGGGTAAACAGACAGGCCAATATCATCCAAAGCAACATCAAAGTGGGCAATGGCTTTGTCCATGCCATAGACAATGTGCTCTCACCGCCGACCAAAACCGGGGCACAGTGGCTGGAAGAAAACCAACAGTATTCTATTTTTTCACAGGCGCTGAAAGAAACCGGCTGGTATGCTAGCCTGAATGTCGAAGAAGAAGGGCAGTGGTACACCATTCTGGCAGAATCAGACGAAACATTGGCCGCAGCAGGGTATGACTCCTACCAAGACCTTAAAGATGATTACTCCCAAACGGGAGATCCGACCAATCCTTCGGACAGTTTGAACCTATACGTGGCCTATCATGTGATCCCGGATATCAAGTTTATCGCAGACTTATTGACAGCCACAGCCCATCAAACAGAGGCACCTCAGGAAGTGGTGACCATTAAGCTAGATGGTACGGACGTGCTGGTAAATGATGATACGTTCTTTGGCGTCCATGAGCCGGGGTCGCCGATTGTCCGCGCCCAAAGCGACAATTCCGTAACCAATGGCGTCGTACACAGCGTGGAGGACCACTTTGCGATCAAGCTTCGTGCGCCAACGGCCGTGTATTGGGATGTGGCCGAGCAGCCGGAGATTCGTCAGCTGACGCAGGTTTTTAGAGTGCCTGGTGCACCAAACTATACGTTCAAACTTGGAGAATTGGCAGGGATGTCCTGGGAAGGAAATTATGTAGATGCCATGGTAAATTATTACCCGCCTAGTCTTAACCAAGTTTATTATGCATTTGGAGACTATTTACGAATAGAGCTTCAAGGCAATCGTCTAACGGCGGCAGAAATCAAAACCCCCACCTTGGTAAAAGGAAGGTATAAACTCTGGATCTGTCATCATGGCGATAAATGGAACAACGGCTGTGAGCTGAAAGTCACCTTCAATGGAGAGGATATTCCTGGAGCGCGACTACTGGATACGACCATCAAGGCTCCCACGGATATGAACGAAGATGAGCTGGAGTCCAGGGGCTGGAAAGAATACCTGACAGCCGGTTCCGACGGGGGCAGGATCATGGGCAGGTTTATCGGTACCATCGAAGTACCCACTACCGGAGAGCATATGCTTCGTTTTGATCGAGTGACCGGTATCGGGAGAAGTAGTGGTGGTCTGTGGCTGGATATGATCCACTTCATCCCAGAAGGTGATAACCAGGTCTATCCCAAGTTTGCCATTGATGGCTCACCGGTATATGAAGGGGAGGAATAATGGGCTTTCAGAGATTAATAATCCAAATCGCAACTACAATGAATAAAAGATATAGATACTTCTTGCTTTGCCTTGTAGCCTTAGGGCTGTTTTCCTGCTCCGACCAGTGGGCAGACCATAACGAGGCCTCGCAAGACCTGAACAATAACTTGGTGCAAATGATCCGCGCAGATGCGGATCTAAGCACCTTTGCATCACTGCTGGAGCAGAGCGGGCTGGACAAGCAGGTGGCATCCGGTTCCTATTCGGTCTGGGCGCCCAGCAATGCCGCCCTGCAGAATTTACCGGAGAGCATTATCGGAAACGAGGAAGCGCTCAGGACCTTTGTGGGTAACCACATCGGTTACCAGCAGCGTCTCAGCTACCAAGCCGAAGAGGCTCCCATCCGGGTAAAAATGCTCAATGACAAAGTCAATGTACTGCGCCAAAACAGCATTACTTCCGTGGATCAGACGGCCAGTTTTGACTATGCCGATCGCGTGTCCAAAAACGGCGTGCTCTATAAAATCGACAGCTACCTGGAGCCAAGGAAAAACGTCTGGGAGATCGTGCAGGAGCAGTCTGATAACCCTGTCAGCCAGTTGGTGACAGGGATGGCGGTAACCGACTCCCTGACCGATGAAACGTACAATTACTTTGAATATGACGTGGCGGATCTTGCCAATGAAGACAGTACCTACACGTTTTTTCTCTTGAGTGACAATGCCTATACGACATTCAAGTCGGCCATGGAGCCTTATTTTAAGGATACCCTGCCCGAAACAGAGATGCTTTCGATGCCCCTTTCATTGGGGCTTTCGAAGGACTTGGTGTTTACGACAGCTTATTATGACAATGTGCCGGATACGATACTTTCCGTGGACAGTGTTAAGGTGGCCTTTCACGAAGGTCAGGTGCTGGAAAAGATCAATGCCTCCAATGGCGTGGTCTATCTGATGGACGGGTTTGATTACAAGCTTTCGGACAAGATCCCCGAGATCAAAATCGAGGGAGAATATTATGATGGACTAAGCGATGGCTCCGGCCCGGTAAATATCCGTGCCAGAAGCTGGGCATCCAATATGCGTGACCTGCTGGTGATCAATAGTGGTATCGCGGGGTACAGCGTAAGATACGATGTCCCTCAAGCGCACTCCACCAAATATGATATTTACTGGAGAGCGGTAAACGATGATTATATCCCACGAACCAATGAACAGCGGATTGCCGTGGATTCGGTCCAAAACGAGTTGTTTTCCCTGATGTTTGTAGTGCCCAACACGTACGAGGAAGTGTATGTGGGACAGCATGAAGTACAGAATTACGGGGATTTAAGACTGCTGTTGCAGTCTTATCCTACGACCAGTAATGACTGGAATAGCTTGGTGCTGGATTATATACGTTTGGTCCCGGTAGTTGAATAAACCCAAAACAAGAAACGATGAAGCGAAAAAATATACAGAAATTTTGTGCAGCCGCGCTGGTATTGCAAATGGGGTTTGCCGGTAGCTTGTGGGGGCAGGAGGTAGAAGAGGTCAAGGTCCAGCCCAACCAGCAGATGGAGTCCCTGATCGAAAAGGTGACAGGTAAAGTGGTCTCCAAAAGGACAGGCGAACCGCTGGAAGGACTCAGCATCGCCTATCAGGATCTTTCGGCCACCTTTACCAATTCCAATGGCGAATTTGAACTGATGGTACCCGCCTATACGACGACCATTCAGGTGAACTTCGGTGACCAGTTGGTCAAAGAAATCCCCCTAAAGGGCCGCAGTCAATTGGATATAGCTCTTTCGGATTTGGAGCTTGCAGCTGCTGGTAGCGGCTATGTACAGTTGCCTTATGAAGAGGCGGCACAAAGACACGTGACCAATGCGGTGACTTCGGTGGACTATACGGCAGCGGCCAAGCTAAAGGCCAGTTCGCCCGAGACCTTTGCCCAAGGAACCGCCGCCGGGGTCAATACGATCAGAAGGTCCGGCACCCCTGGAATGGGAGCAGACATGTTTATCCGTGGTTTGGGATCCTTGAATGCCAGCACGCAGCCACTTGTGGTCGTGGATGGAATGATCTATGACCTGGATGCTTATCAAGGTTCTATCCTGAATGGCTATCGGTCCAATCCACTTTCCTTTTTGGATGTCAAGGACATCGATAACATCACTTATATCAAGGACGGTGGCTCCATTTATGGCACCAAGGGAGCCAATGGCGTTGTCCTGATCACCACTTCGCGTGCAAAGGACCTGACTACTAGGATCGATTTCCACACGTATGGAGGCGTCAATATCAAGCCCAAAAACTTGCCAGTGATGGAGGCGGATGAGTTTAAGCCTTACTATTCAGAAATGCTGGAGAGCAGCGGGCTGACGACCAATGAGGTCATCGGCAACCGTTATTTGAACGAAACGCCAGATACTTTGGGGTATTATAATTACCACAATAACACCAACTGGCAGGATCAGGTCATGAAGACCAGCTATGACCAGAATTACTATATCAAAGTGTCCGGTGGGGACAATATTGCTCGCTACGCACTTTCCTTGGGACACTTGAAGAGCAACAGCATCATGGAAGGCGAGGACATGTCCCGCTCCAGCGTCCGGTTCAACGCGGATTTTCAGATCACCGAAAAGTTGACGGCCGGTACCAATATGTCCTTTTCCTATGCGGTGAACAACCTGCATGAATATGGCTATGGGGCTGAGGCGGTAAGTCCATTGTATTTGGGATTGGTCAAGTCCCCTTTCCTGGCTCCTAATATCTATTCCGACGAAGGCATCCAATCGCCCAATTTGAGTGATGTGGATTCGTTGGGCATTAGTAATCCTAGGTCTATTGTAGAGAACATGTCCGGCCAAAACAGGCGGTACAGGTTCTTCGGTTCGTATGATGCCAAGTACCAGTTCAATGAGCACTTTAGCTTGCAGACACTCTTTGGGCTGACCATTGACAAGAACCGGGAGTCTTTCTTTATTCCTGACTTGGGCACGGATGAGACAGAAGGCCCCAACGCAGAGATCCGCAACCAGATAGGCGGGCAAGTGCAGCGTCAGTTCAGCACCTACAGTGATACCCGTTTTGACTATTCCAAGACCTTCGGCTTTGCCCATGACTTGGACGTAGGACTAGGTTTTCGGTACAATAAAAACCAAATACAAGAAGACAGGGGCTATGCCTATAATTCCGGAACGGATGATTTGATCACCTTGAACTCAGGGGTGGTGACCCTTAATGATGCCCGTGCTAGTGCAGGTGATTGGATATGGATGAGTTATTATGCAGACATCGATTACAGTTACCTGGACAAATATTTTGTCGATGTGGATGTGGCCGTGGACGGTTCTTCGCGCTTTGGAAAAGAAACTGCTGACGGGATAGGCCTGTTCAATCACCGCTTTGGTGTGTTCCCTTCCATAAAGGGTGCTTGGTTGATCTCTTCTGAAGACTTTATGTCCGAGGTAAACTTGGACCTGTTAAAGCTTCGGCTGAGCTATAGCCAGACTGGTAATGACGGCATCGGCAATTACAAATACCTGCAAACCTACTCTGGCAGTAGCATGCTCGCATTGCAAGGCTTGGTAAGAAATAACCTGGCCAACGAAGAAATCCAGTGGGAAACCAACTCGAAGCTGAATGCGGGAATTGACATTGTGTCTCCCAACAGTATTTTTGGTCTTAGCGTGGACCTGTACCAAAACACCATCAGCAATATGCTGACCCTTCAGCCGCTGGAGGCATTCACGGGCATGGAATATTACCTGGCCAATGGCGGGGAAATGGTCAATACCGGTGTGGATTTGGGGCTTTCAGCAAGGGTGCTCGACCGCGATGTGAAGCTGACTTTGGCGGCACAAGTGGGTACCTATAAAAATGAAGTGAAGCAGTTGCCTTATGATCAGCGCATCACGCCAGTGGCTGGTGGTGAAGTGATCACCCAAGTGGGCGAGTCGGCCTCCATGTTTTACGGCTACCAGACCGAGGGCGTGTACAGTACTTCGGAAGAAGCCAGTACGGCAGGGCTTATGACGACGTTGCCAGACGGCACATTGGGAGCATTTGGCGCAGGTGATGTGAAGTTTGTGGACCAGAATAATGATAATGTCATCGATGAAAATGACAGAACGATCATTGGCGACCCGAACCCGGATTTCTATGGCGGGTTTTCGGCCCACGCAGAATATAAGCGATTCACCTTTGATGCTGCTTTTTCCTTTAGTGTAGGCAATGATGTCTATAATTATGTACGCCATGAGTTGGAGAGCATGTCCGGTTACGAAAACCAACTGGTCAGTGTACGTAATCGTTGGAGATCAGAAGGACAGGAGACCAATATGCCTCGATTGGCCTATGGTGACCCTATGGGCAACAGCCGCTTTTCCGATCGATGGGTCGAAGATGGTTCTTATCTCCGGTTGAAGACCCTCAGTGTGAATTACACCATCCCGATCGATGGTGACATCGTGAAGAATATCGATGTCTATGCCTCTGGCCAAAACCTGTTGACCATTACCAATTACCTTGGTTATGATCCGGAATTCAGCTACACCAGTAGCGTATTTGGGCAGGGAGTAGACGTGGGGCTCACTCCACAGTTTACCAGTGTGATGTTAGGCCTTAAAATCGGACTGTAATCATGGAAAAGTTAACAAGAATTTTAAAAGCTTCAACTATGAAAATGATACCTATTCCTGTCAAGAAATACCTCGGTATGGCAATGCTGAGCGTGGGGCTATTTTCCTGCTCGGATATGCTGGAAGTGGAGCCATCTGCGGAGCTGGACAAGGACCGCTACTACCAAAATGAATTCGATGCGGATGCAGCGGTCATAGGGGTATATGGGAAATTGATGCAATTTGCCGAGCAATATGTCGTGCTGAATGAGGCTAGGGCCGATCTAATGGATGCTACGATGATGGCTGACTCAGATATAGCGGCACTTAACAATCATTCGGTAGTGGCATCCGATGACAATAAATATGCTGACCCAAGGACTTTTTATGAGATCATCGTCAACTGTAACGATGCTTTGGAAGGCTTGGAGAAAATGCGTGATGAAAACCGGATCACCGAAGATCAGTATGTCCAGCGGTATTCGGATCTTGGAGCGGTCCGCTCTTGGGTGTACCTGCAGCTGGGGATTCACTTTGGGGAAGTACCCTATGTGACCCAGAGCCTGGAATCTATCGACGACGTCAATAACCCTTCCTTGTCTCCAAGGCTGAGCTTACCGGAGTTAGTGGACGAGCTAGTGAAGTTTATGGAAACACTGCCTTATATGGATCCTTATCCGAATAATGTCAGCTTGGTGGGGAACTATGACGGGTATGACATGAGCAAGTTCTTTGTCAATAAAAGAATGGTTTTGGGGGATTTATACCTCTGGCAGGGCAGCTATCAGCTTGCCGCAGAAAACTACCGCTATGTGATGGAGACAGGTACAAGGTTAAATGGTGCGGGTGACAATGATTATTATAATAGGTATAAGATGTCATGGTCTGGATCCACCTATAACGTGAACTACGATAAGGAAAATGACATCAGGACACTGCAAAACAACAATTCTAATGGATGGAGATCCATGTTTGGAAGGCCTTCCAATGATCGGGATGAGCGTACCGAGTGGCTTTGGATCATGCACTATGACAGTGATTTTGCTCCAGAATATCCTTTTGTTAGGCTATTTGCCAACACGGGCGATGGAGAATATCACCTTAAGCCTTCCCAGACTATTTTGGATTTATGGAATGCCGACGAGCAGTACAACAGTTTTGAATTTGATGCTAGAGGAATATTGAGCACCCAAAATTGGGATACCGATTATCCAGAAGTAGGGAAATATACATTTAACTATGACGCGATATCTTCTCCGCTTGTGAAGAATGGGAAATGGTTTTTGGAGCGTGCATCCAGCATTCACCTGAAATTTGCCGAAGCGGCCAATCGGGACAATGCTATTGATGAACTGCCAAAGCTGGCCAGGGCATTGGTGAATGAAAGTTTAGGTGGTGCCTATACTCCTGATGATTTCTCTGGAGATGATGTGACTGATATTCAGAACACCTTGTACCTACCTTATCCGTATGATTTTGATGCCAGAAATGGCAACTATCCCTATTATAGAAGCAGTTGGTACCGTCATCAAGGTATCAGGGGGAGAGCATATTTGCCTCCTAGAGAGCTCCCCGAAGATATGGAAGGTGGTGAAGCAGAGAGAGAGTGGACAGAAGACCTGATCATGGATGAGCTGGCGCAAGAACTGGCCTTTGAAGGACACCGCTGGCCGCAATTGTTGCGGATAGCCATGCGGAGAAACGATCCATCGGTTTTGGCCGATAGGGTCTATGATAAAATGTCCTCGTCCAATAACCCAGAAACCGTAGGCAGAGCACCAGGAGTACGGGCAAAATTAATGGCCGGTGACTGGTTTTTACCTTTTCATTGGGAAGAGTAGAAGGCCTTTGTCGTCAGAATGACAGTCGAATAGCCTGATTTGGTTAAACGAAATCGGGCTTGTAGCCAATAAAAACAAAAAGCATAAAAATGTATACGAAACAACTATAAAGATTTTAGGCAACCGTTTGTACTGTAAGTAGAAAGCACTATATTATGCCAATATTACCAATCACCCAACAAATGAAAAAGTACGTTAATCTAAGAGGGAAGTCTGGCCTTAGCTGGAAGACACGATTGTTGGTTTATTTGGCAACTATGCTATTATGTATCTTGGCTGCTAATTTTCGCCCCCAAATACAACACTTCGCAGGAAATACAAACAACGCTAATGTTCGAATTTCCACCATTGAAGAATAAACCATGTTAACCAACTTATTAACCAACGGCAAGGTGATGAACCTTGCCGTTCTATTATCCTTAGGATTGACATATTCCACGTCTGCTCAGCAATCGCGACAAATGGAAAACTTGGATAGGGGCGTCGTCGCTATCCCGACAGAAGCGGGAGGTAACTTTGTCAGTTGGCGGGTGCTAGGCACAGAACCGGAAGAGCTCAGCTTTAACCTGTACCGGATTGCAGCATCCGGAGAAGCCAAAAGACTTAATCCAACACCACTGACCAAATCCAGTAGTTTTTTGGATGAAGAAGCTCCCGAAAAGGAGGTTTCCTATGAAGTAAGGGCCATCATCGATGGCCAAGAACAGCAAGGGATAAAACCTGCCGCTGTATGGGAAGAAGACTTCCTTTCGATATCCCTCCAAACCCCAGAAGGCTATATGCCTAATGATGCTTCCGTAGGCGATCTGAACGGTGATGGCCAATACGAAATCGTGCTCCACCAAGCGGGCAAAACACACGATAATTCCCATAAAGGCCTCACGGATCCACCGATCCTTCAAGCTTATACCCTAGAAGGCGAAATGCTCTGGGAAATCAATTTGGGCAAAAATATCAGAGATGGTGCACACTATACGCAGTTTATGGTCTATGACCTGGATGGCGATGGTAAGGCAGAGGTGGCCTGTAAAACGGCCGATGGTACCACCGATGGCCTAGGAACGGTCATTGGGGATCCTGAAGCAGATTGGCGCAATGAGGATGGTTACATTCTGGAAGGGCCAGAGTTCCTGACGATTTTTGATGGCCTGACCGGCAAAGCATTGGCGACCACTGATTATATTCCTCCAAGATATCCCGGAAAATTACACCCTACGACAGAAGAACTTAAATCCCTATGGGGCGATGGCTATGGCAATCGCATGGATCGTTTTTTGGCTGGGATAGCATACCTGGACGGGGAGCGCCCCAGCTTGATCATGACCCGTGGATATTATACGCGGACGGTACTGGCTGCGTGGAATTGGCGCGATGGAGAACTTTCCGAGGTGTGGACATTTGATAGCGAGGATGGTGATCCGGCGCACAAACCGTATGGTGGCCAAGGCTACCACAGCCTATCTGTAGGGGATATTGATGAAGACGGTAAAGATGAGATTGTGTTTGGTGCCATGGCCATTGATGATGATGGTGCTGGGATTTATAGCACGGGGCTGGGGCATGGAGATGCGCTGCACCTGTCTGATATTGATCCAGAGCGACCAGGTATGGAGGCTTTTGGTATCCACGAACATGTGAAGCACGAGCATGGCACCAATTTAAGGGACGCCGCTACCGGGGAGATTATTTGGTCGTATTCTTCGCCAGATGTGGGAAGGGGTTTGGCCATCGATATAGATCCCCGATACCAAGGATACGAATGCTGGGCTTCTGGTGAAGGGCTGCATGGTCTTTGGAATGTGAAGGGAGAGCAGATTTCAGCAAAAAAACCTCACTCCTGCAATATGGGCATCTGGTGGGACGGTGACTTGCTCCGTGAAATCCTCAATGGTGTGGACATTGACAAGTGGGACTTTGAGAATGAACGTTCCCAAAGGATTTTTACCGGAGAGGATTATCGCATGGCCAAAAACAACGGCACCAAATCCAACCCTGCTTTGTGCGCAGATATCTTTGGAGATTGGCGGGAAGAACTGATCGGAAGGACGGCTGATGGCAGTGAGTTGCGGATTTTCAGCACCACGATTCCTACGGAATACCGCTTTTACACATTGATGCATGATCCAGTATATCGCCTGAGCATTGCCTGGCAAAACGTGGCCTACAACCAACCCGCCCACACTGGCTTTTACCTAGGAGCAGGAATGGCCAAACCACCAAAGCCAAGGATTAGTGTTAAGTAGTGAGTAGTGAGATATGAGATGTGAGACAAAAAATCCAAATTCCCCCTTTTAGGGGTTAGGGGGTAAACGGCTGTGCCCCGGTAAGGGTAGTATTGAGCTTTGGGCTTTTTTGGAGTATAAGGGCTCAGTTTTGGACATGCTGTGATATGGCTCTTGTTATAATCAGGTAGTGAGAGGTGAGATATGAGACGTGAGACATGAGACTAAAAATCCAAACCCCCTTTTAGGGGGTTAGGGGGTTAAGCCGTTGTACCGGGGGCTGTGTCCTCTTTATAATCAGATAGTGAGACGAATTCCTCTCCCGCGCTTTTGTTTGTCCAAAACCCCCATCTTTTAATTTTACACCCTTCCAATTCAAAACCGACCATGACAGACCAGAAGAGTTTCGTCAGTGTTTATGCTTACTTTAAACCCGGAATATGCATTAGCCTATCTGTTGCGACCTGAAACTGCTTCAAAATCAGCCGTTTCACATTAGTTTTCGGCATAACCGTAGCGGTGCTACGCTAATGCCTCCAAACTAACTGATTTTCTTGCAATTTCAGCTCTCACTACGATTCCTAACGCATAATCCGGGTTAAACCCAGAATTTAAAAAAAACACAGACATCATGAAGCATTCTTTTTGGTTAGTTGGTTCGGCAGTTTTATTGGCTTGTGCCTGTAGCCCGGCAAAGAAAGAGGAAAAACCGTTACAGTTTACCGTTACCAATCAAGCGTCACTGGCATTGACAGATAAGCCAGTAACGATCAAAAGGGGCGATATTCCTGGCCTGGAAGGGCATTCCGGCAAATTGCCTTTGGTGATTTCAGCATCGGATACCATTGCCTCCCAGTGGGATGATACCGATGGTGACGGAAGGTGGGACGAGGTGTTTTTTGTCACTGACCTTGCGGCAAATGATACCAAAACCTTTACGGTAGGCTGGGCTGAAGAAGCACCTGAATTTGCCCCGCGCACCAGTGTGCGCTTTGGTAAGCGTGAAGGGGCAGACATTCCAGTTCATCCGGCACTGGCAGACACCTTGCCAGCAGATGGGCTGCCCAAAAGTGTGGGCTACCAGCCTTATCAAACCGACGGCCCTAGCTGGGAAAATGATAAAGTGGGTTTCCGCCACTATTTTGATGGCCGAAATGCCAAGGACCTCTTTGGCAAGAAAACATCCGCCATGAGCCCAGAAGATGTGGGAATCAACAGTGAGGGAGCTGTAGAAGACAATTACCATGTGATGCATGACTGGGGACGGGACATTTTGGCGGTTGGCAATTCAGTCGGTCTGGGAGGTGTCGCTCTGATGATTGACGATGAACCGGCAAGAATGGGCGTTACCGTAAACGATGCTGTCAATAATGTAGAAGAAAGCATTTTCCAAATCGTAAAAGAAGGTCCCGTTCGCTCGGTGATCCAGTACAATTACAATAATTGGCAAACGCATGACCGCAGCTATGATGTGCAGGAAGTAAGCAGCATCTGGCCGGGCATGTATGCTTATAAAAATGCCGTTTCCGTGGATGGAATGCAAGGGGACGAGACACTTTTGGTGGGCTTGGTAAATATCAACAATGATCATGAACTGAGTGAAATCGAAGTCAACGATGATTGGGTGGTGTTATTGACCCATGACCAGCAGAGTTATGAAAAAGAATGGTGGCTTGGTATGGCCCTGATCCTGCCAAAAGCTGTGTACGAGGGGTACACAGAAGCCCCCAAAGAAGGACCACTATCCAATACCTACCTCGCAAAGCTAAAAGTGGACAATGGCAAACCTGTCGAGTATTTTGCTGCTGCAGGTTGGGAACTGTCCGAAGAGCAGTTTACTGACAGGGACTATTTTACCCAATACATCACTCATCTCGTAGAGCAGCTCAGTGCTGAGGTTACGGTGGATTGGGAAGAATAAAGAGATGGTGGTTCTATTCATTGCGAATGGAGCGATAGCGGAGTGAAGCCATCTCATATGATGGAGACGAGAGATCGCTTCGTTTACGATAATCATCCTGACACAGGCGATTCTTTCTCGCAATGAAGGCCTCCCAGTCAACCACTAAATAGAATAAGATACCCGTAACCCATTAAAAAGGTTATAAAATGATAAGAGTATGTTTAATGGTCATCACAGGAATCGTATTGGCGTCCTGTGGGGGCTCCGGTAAAAAGACAGCCACCAGAGAAGTGACTGTCCATACCAACGAGGTGTTGGTAGAAGAGGGTTTTTCCAAGCCGCTGGACAGCAATAGGTGGAAGGTGGAAATGGATGATCAGCCCAATTCCTTAGTGACCGTGAAGGACGGTAAACTGGTGCTGGACACCAAAGGAGGGGTGACGGTTTGGCTTAACCAAAAGCTGGAGGGCAATATTGAAATCACCTACAAGCGGCAAGTGGTGATGGCGGATGGCACCAATGACCGCCTATCTGATCTCAACCAGTTTTGGATGGCCACAGATCCCCGAAATGACAACTTATTTACCCGTGGAGGCAAGTTTCAGGAATATGACTCCCTGAGCATGTACTATGTGGGGTTTGGGGGAAATTATAACGGCACCACCCGTTTCCGTGAATATCAGGGTGATGGCGAAAAAACACTACTCTTTGACCTCGACGATGAAGCCCATCTGCTGAAGCCAAACCATTGGTACACCATCAAAATCAGCGTGGTGGATGGTCTGGTAAGCTACTGGGTGGACGGAGAAAAATTCTTCGAGTACCAGGATGAGACACCACTTACGGAAGGCTACTTTGGCTTCAGGTCCACTTGGTCCAGACATGAGATTGATGATTTGAGGATAATTAGTCTTGAGTCTTGAGATATGAGTCTTGAGACCAATGGCGATGAAGTATCAAGATCAAAAGGTAAGGCTTGAGCGTGTTGTCTCGCTGTATGTGACGCGGGATGTTCGAAGTTGGTGGCTGAGCGGAGCCGAAGCCAGCAACTTCGAACATCCGACATTAAACAATTTTCCCATCTTTCAATAATTACCATAAAACCAAATAACCCAACGCAATGAAAGACTATTCCCCTTCACGAAGAAATTTTGTAAAGCAATCAACCCTATTGTCAGGCGGACTTTATATGGCGCCTCACTTAGCGTCTGCATTTGATACTACGAGAGATATGCCCCTTGAGCCCGTTGAGCTCGGTTGGCTTGAAAATCCTGAAAATAGCCGTTTTGGTGGAGTGACCTTGGGAGTGCCCTGGCCAAAAGGGCAGTTAAGGCAAAGTGACTTTCTGCTGACGAATAGTGCCGGAAAACAACTTCCTGTCCAGAGTTGGCCGTTGGCCTATTGGCCGGACGGCTCTATCAAATGGGCCGGGCATGCCATTTCCCAGCCGATGGATGTGAAGGGCAGTTGGAAGTTGATACCGGGGAAAGGTGTGCGACCGGAAAAGGAAATAGCAGTAGAAGAAACTTCCGCATACATAAAAGTAGATACAGGCCTGATTCAGTGTACGGTGGACAAAAACGGCACTGCTCTACTGAAAAGTGTCACTCGAAATGGTCGGGAGAGCCTAAGAAACGGAAGATTGGTGCTTTTAAAGCAGGACGGGATTCTTGGCGAAGACGAACAGATTGCTACCTCGTTATTTGAAGGAGAGATCAACCAAGTGACGGTAGAACAAAACGGTCCCGTGCGGGCAGTCATAAAAGTAGAAGGAAAACACGAAGCGCCTGAGGGTGAAGGTTGGCTTCCTTTTATTATTCGGCTTTATTTTTATGCCGGAGAGGCCAATATCCGAACGATGCACACCATTGTTTATGACGGTGATGAGCAAAAGGATTTTATCAAAGGCCTGGGGCTGCGTTTTGATGTCCCGATGGAAGATGAGCTGTATGACAGACATGTCCGGTTTGCGGGTAAGGGCGAAGGGATTTTTGGCGAAGCCGTTCGGGGATTGACAGGCTTAAGACGGGATGCTGGCGAAGCTGTTCGGGAAGCCCAAGTAAAGGGAGAGAAAACGCCTCCCGAAAACACCTTTCCGGAAAATGTTCGTTCGAGACTACATTATATTCCCGCTTTTGGGGACTATACCCTTTCACAAACCAGTTCGGATGCGTTTTCCATCAGAAAGCGGACAGCGTCAGGACATTCCTGGCTCAAGTCGGGTTTTGGTGACCGCAGTAGAGGGGCTGGCTATATCGGTGGCCCTGCAGGTGGTGTGGCTTTTGGTATCCGGAACTTTTGGCAGAGCTATCCCGCCCAACTCGACATCAGAAATGCCCATAAGGAAAATGCAGAAGTGACCATGTGGCTTTGGGCACCGGATGCACCGGCGATGGATTTGAGGTTTTATCATGATGGCATGGGGCAAGATACCTACGAAAAGCAGCTGGACGCGCTGAACATTACCTATGAAGATTATGAACCGGGGTTTGGTACAGCAAAAGGTGTGGCCAGGACCAGTGAAATGCAGCTTTGGGTAGAAGGAGAGACGCCTGATCATGAAACCTTTAATGCCATGGCCAATGGAATAGCTACACCTCCCCAGCTGGTGGCATCGCCGGAATACCTCCATCAGATGGGGGTGTTTGGGAAAATTTGGGACCTGCCAGATTCGAGCTCACCGAAGAAAGCAAAGATCGAAGAGTACTTGGAAGACCATTTTGATTTTTACAAAGGCCAAGTGGATGACAGGAGATGGTACGGGTTCTGGGATTACGGGGACGTGATGCACAGCTATGATTTTGACAGGCATACTTGGCGATACGATGTCGGTGGATTTGCCTGGGACAATTCAGAATTGTCCACTGACCTGTGGCTTTGGTATTATTTTCTGCGCACGGGACGGGCAGATGTTTACCGTATGGCAGAGGCGATGACTAGACATACGGGAGAAGTAGATGTGCACCATTTGGGCAAATTTGCACCGCTCGGCAGTAGGCATAATGTGATGCACTGGGGCTGTAGTGCCAAGCAGCTGCGTATCTCCACTGCTGCCAACAGGCGTTTTTATTATTACCTCACAGGCGATGAGCGGGTAGGTGACCTGATGAAGGAGCAAATCAATGCAGTGGCCACGCTCAAAGAAGTACCGCCGACCAGAAAGGTGAGCCGTAAGTCTGTCTGGGAAACCGATGATGATCCCAACCATGTTTATGCTGGGTTTGGTACAGATTACAGTGCAATTGCCGCCGCTTGGCTGACAGAATGGGAAAGGACAGGAGGGGAAGAAATCCGTGAAAAACTCATGAACAGCATGCGTACCATTGCTGCACAGCCAAAGGGCTTCTTCACGGGTGGTAGCCGCTTGGATCTGCGAACAGGCAAATTTGAAATCCAAGAACGTCAGCGGGCATCCGCATCCCATTTGAGTGCAGTATTTGGGCTGATGGAGATCTGCGCTGAACTGATCGAAAATATTGACATGCCTGAATTTAAGGCTGCTTGGCTACAATATTGTGAGATGTACAATGCCACTGATGAAGAGCAGGAAAAGGAACTGGGGAATGCCCTCGGAAAGCTGAACCTCGGCCAGGGGCACAGTCGTCTCACCGCCTATGCTGCCAAACAAAAAGAAGATGCCCAACTGGCAAAAAGAGCTTGGAAGGAGTTTTTTGGTGGAGCTGCTGGGTACCGCTTTGATAAGCCCGAAATCTACGAAGTAAAAGGTGCCGAAGTGCTGCACCCCATGGAAGAAGGCCACCTCTCCACCAATGCCACCGCCCAATGGGGACTGGCTGCGATCCAGTGTTTAGGGTTGGTAGGCGATTATTTGGAGGAGTAGGAGGTTGGAAGGTTGAAGGTTTGTAATGTTGAACCCGAAATCAATGCCGTTTGGTTAAGGATATTTCCCCAGCAATGGGGATCCCTCACCCATTTTAATTTCCACCCGATGGCTACGGCCTAAAAGCGAGTGGGTCTCGCTGTTCCACGACGCGAGCCAACTCGCTTTCTTAACGGCCTCCATCATTGGCTGGAAAACAGCCCTACCACATACCATCACCTACCTACTTCCAAAATCCCACCCTCACAGCAGCGTACAGTTATTGATACATAATTGTTTAATTTTCGCTAAACTTCATTAACCACAATAGACCAACCATGCGTAGTTTATTCTTCTTGGCAGCATCACTTTTATTATTGACAAACCTGACAGCCCAGACCTACAAATTTGATTTTGGCAATGGTGCCGTGGCAAATGGCTATAAACAGGTGCTGCCCGATATGGCGTACAGCGCCGACAGAGGTTTTGGTTTTTTGGAAAGCAAGAAGCTGGAGGCAGTGGACAGGCAAGGAAATGCGCTTAAGGGTGATTTGATCTCCAGCGATGAACCATTCTTCTTTACCGTAGATGTGCCAGAGGGCAATTATGATGTAAAGGTGATTTTGGGCGATAAGGCGGGGACTTCATCCACGACCATTCGTGTGGAGAACCGCCGGCTGATGCTGGATAAGACGGATACCAAAAGAGGAGAACAGGTGAAAGAGCTGTTTTCGGTCCATGTTCGGTATCCTGAAATCGCTGGTACCGATAAGAAAGTCAGGCTCAAGTCCCGTGAATTGGCCTATTTTCATTGGGACCACCAGTTGACCATTGAGTTTAACGGAGATGCACCCAAAGTGGCAGCCGTCGAAATTACGCCCAATACCAAAGCTCCAACGGTCTTTTTGGCGGGAAATAGCACTGTTGTGGATCAGGCCAATGAACCTTGGGCCGCTTGGGGACAGATGTTTCCGGTGTTTTTTAAACCTAGCAAGGCAGTCATCGCCAATCATGCAGAATCAGGTGAAACGCTAAAGGCCTTTAAGGGGGCCGGAAGACTGGAAAATGTGCTTAGTTTGATGAAGCCGGGAGATTACCTGTTTATTGAATTTGCCCATAACGACCAGAAGCCGGGAGGAAGTCACGTGGAGCCTTTTACGACCTATCAAGAAATGATTCGAGAATATGCTGCTGCCGCAAAGGCCAAGGGAGGCATCCCTGTTTTGGTCACTTCCATGCATAGAAGGAGGTTTGACGAAAATGGCAAGATCATCAATACACTCGATGATTATCCCGAAGCCATGCGACAACTGGCCAAGGAAGATGGGATAGCCTTGATCGACCTGAATGCGATGAGCAAAGTCTTGTATGAGGCCTGGGGTGTGGAGGCATCCAAAAAGGCATTTGTCCATTTTCCGGCAGGGACATTTGAAGGACAAAGCGAGGACTTTGCGGACAATACCCACTTCAGTACTTATGGTGCTTACCAATTGGCCAGATGTGTGGTGGAGGGGCTAAAGCAAACTGATCTAAAGCTGAAAAAATACCTTAAGAAAGGTATTCCAAGCTATGATCCCGCAAACCCACCTTCCTTCGAGGATTTTTATTGGCCACTGAGCCCAAAGGTGTCGGTGATCAAGCCGGATGGTAATTGAGTGACAAGTAGCAAGATAGAGCAAAGAGAAAAGGAGAAAGAAAAAAGGTTCACCCGAGAGTTCCGTATTCCCACCCAGGGCAAGGCAAGCGCATTTAAAAACCTCAGTTCGATTATAAAACCGTTTCCGTACAGTGGTCGGAACATGCACTGCGAGGCTTAGGGGGGAGATTTGAGGAGTGGAAGCCGTGGCTGTCTTCGTATTTGGGGATTGCCACACCCTTTTCCAACCCACATCCTCCTAAAAAGGGTTCGTAATGACGCTTTTTATACTAAAAATAAGTCGAGTTCAGGTTAAAAAAAGTATCCCAGTTTGAATATATCTGTCGTTCCTACGGAACTTACCTTTTTGTGTGTAATCATTTTTTGTTGTCACCAGCACCTTCTATATGACCCTCCGCCAAAGGCGGATTAGGCAGAGTGCTCAGTTGCTAATGTGTATTCAGGGTTTAACCTCAACCAAGCCAACCACTATACATGAGCAGATAGGTGCGATGGCTCGTCCGATCCAAATCCATTAATCATTCTTCAACCTATCCCGCCATTCGGCAATCTAGTGTCAAGCCAAACCTAAACCTACGTGTAACCCGGTGTGTCTTTTGGCCTATCTCTACGTTGCAAAAAGACTTCCTTAGCTACGGCTAGGGGCATTTTTTGCGCCTTGATCTCGTCCAAAATCCACTACCGCCTTACCCGTCATTTAAGCGTTGACTTGACCCTAGGCTACTGCGGTTTCCAATGTACAAATCAGGGCAAAGTGCCAGCGGCACGATAAATTTTGTAACCTGCGGATTCATCCGCAGGAGCTTAAGGTCTCCTCAACCTCCCGAAGGAGTGCCAGCGGCACGGATGATAGCTATGCCTACACGAAAATTGTTTTCCTTCAAAACACTAAACGCGTTTGCCCTGTTATTCCACTCTTCGACATGCTCATGATGGGAATACGGAACAGCATCATTCAGTTAGCTACTCCACACTTGCCAGTGCTGGGGCAAAGACCCAGCACAACCCAGAAAAGCACAAAGACATTCTTTAGATAGGAGAGGTGAGTATTGCGTCTTGTCTCCTATCTAAAGGCTCAAAACTCACGTCTATTTTAAGTGTATAAAAAACATTTAATTATTTTTTCTTATATTGAGCTCTACTAGTCTCACCTAGAGGCAGCGAATAAATTTAAATCTAATTATAACCTAAACCCATGAACAAATTTAAACCCCTGATGCTTGGGGTGGTGATGTCATTAGCGCCATTCATTGCCCAAGCCCAAGATGAACCTACAGTTTTAGCGGTAGATCTAGACGAAAAAACCGCCGATATCGCCCCGACCATGTGGGGATTGTTTTTTGAGGATATCAATTTTGCCGCCGATGGTGGATTGTATGCGGAGATGATCAAGAATTACTCCTTTGAGTTTGAAAACCCCATGATGGGCTGGAACAGAGTGGAGGATCATGGAGCAAAAGGTTACGTGTTTAACCAAAACCACGAGGCTACTGGAGCCAACCACAAGTACCTTCGCATGCAGCGCCTCAATGAAGAAGGTAACTTCGGCCTTCATAATGAAGGTTTTCGCGGCATGGCAGTCAAAGAGGGATTAAAATATAGGCTGACATTTATCGCCAAAGTGGCCAAAGGCGACAACCTCACCGTCACCGCCAAACTGCTCAACAAAGATCAAGTGATCGGAGAAGGATCGGTAAGTGGGTTTAATAGCCAATGGGCCGAATATGAGATCGAAATGACCGCTGCTGAAACCTTGGATGGGGTTAACTTTCAGATTTTGTTGGAAGGAAAGGGAGAGCTGGACGTGGATATGATCAGCATGTTTCCGGAAGATACCTGGAAAGGCCGTGAAAGAGGCTTGAGAAAAGACCTGGTACAACTATTGGCGGACATGAATCCGGGTTTCTTACGTTTCCCCGGTGGGTGTATTGTAGAAGGTTTTGATCTGGAAAACCGCTATCAGTGGAAAAAAACCATTGGTGAAATGGAAGACAGGGAAGTGATGAAAAACCGCTGGAACATTGAGTTTGCACACCGTACCACACCGGATTATTACCAGTCTTTTGGGATTGGTTTTTTTGAGTATTTTCAGCTTTCTGAGGACATTAATGCAGAGCCATTGCCGATTTTGAGCTGTGGATTGGCCTGCCAATTTAATACTGGCGAACAAGTGCCGATCGGTGCGTTGGACCAATATGTGAATGATGCGTTAGACCTGATTGAGTTTGCCAATGGCCCTGTGGACAGTGAGTGGGGAGCCAAGCGGGCAGAGATGGGGCATCCTGAGCCCTTTGACCTGAAATTTATCGGAGTGGGCAATGAAAACTGGGGCCCTCAATATATCGAAAGGGCCAAGGTCTTTGAAAAAGCCATCAAGGCGGCTTATCCAGAAATGACGATTGTTTCTACTTCTGGTCCATTTCCCGAAGGAAGGGAGTTTGAATACCTCTGGGGTGAGCTCAGAAAAATGGATGCGGAACTGGTAGATGAGCACTACTACCGACCACCATCTTGGTTCCTGGAAAATGCCAGCAGGTACGATGACTATGACCGCAATGGTCCGAAAGTATTTGCCGGAGAGTATGCCGCCCACAGCACCACGGTAAGTGAAGATTTCAAAAGGAACAATTGGGAAGCGGCGATGTCTGAAGCAGCTTTTATGACTGGACTGGAGCGAAATGCGGATATCGTGCGCTTGGCGTCTTATGCACCGCTTTTTGCACATGTGGACGGATGGCAGTGGAATCCCGATCTGATTTGGTTCGATAATCTACGTTCTTACGGCACCACCAATTACCATGTACAGAAGCTATTCTCTACCAATCCTGGCACGGCAGTCGTACCGATCACATCAGCGGGTGAAAGCCTGGCCGGAGAGGAAAATTTGTATGCCTCTGCCACCATTGATGAAAACACCAATGAGCTGATTTTCAAAGTGGTCAACACCTCTCCTGAACCCAAGGAAATCACGATCAAACTGGACGGGAAGTATAAGGGTAATGGTCAAGGGACTTGGCTGGAAATGGCCAATGACGACCTAGAGGCCTACAATTCTTTGGATAACCCAATGGCTGTCAGTCCAAAAACTAGGACGTTCGAAGTCAAAAAGAAAACGATCCAGCTGACACTCAACGGTCAATCAGTGAATGTCGGCAAGGTGAAGCTGAGTAAGTAATTATTTTGTCCACGGATTGCACGGATTTTTCTATTCATATCAATGCTAATCCGTGGACATTTTTTAAGTGATTTTTTTTCAACTAATGATTATTGGCCAAAATTAATTAGCCACGGCCATCGGTCCTCTGTAATTTGCCTTAGATACGTCACATTTGATCAATTAAATTTTCAAAAACCGGCTTCGGCAGATTAGGCTATGCATAATCCTTTCTTTGCCCTTGTTCAGTACCTACGGCACCGTAGGGATGCTGATTCAATTTCTGTTACCAAGCTAATGCTCCTAGCGGAGCACCCTTCTGCTCGCTAAAATGGTGAGGTAGGTGTCCTGGCCAATGCCGTTTAGTGAAGAAACATGATGCAACATGAAATACTGGATGGTAGACTATTCTTCTACGTCACTTTCTTCATAGCGTACCACTTCCGCATCAAACTCCGCTTCCATAAATTCATCTCTGCCCATCCAGTATTCTGAGGTGATGAACCTGTACTGCTGATCGTTAAGTGCTTTTAATTCCCAAATAATGGAATCGGCTTCTGGAAAAGGCTTTTTGCCCTCAAGCTGATCAGGGAAAAGACGCTTGATAACATTGCTTTCGTTCAGTGTTTTTTGTAGTGCTTTTAATACAATTTCATTGGAAATTTCAGCCTTTTCACCACTGGTTTGCTTTATTTCAAACTCTACGATGGAAGCCTTGGCACAAGGGAATTTGCCATTATAGGATTTATAAAGCAGTTGGTTTATCATAAAAAGTTGATGATGGAGGTCTATTTCAGGATATTCTTCAGAGATTTTATCTGTCAGCATATCATGCGAAATTTGCTCTATTTGGCCTTCATTGAGTCTGTCCGAAAGTTTATAATCCAGCACAATGGCAGCGGCTTCTTCCGGTTCAAAATCAGTAACGGCCATGGCCAGTAGCTCTTTCAGCTCTTCGGGTTTAGACTCCGCTGCATCTGGAAAACCAAAGCGGTCTAACAATTGTACGAAGTCCTGGTTTGACCAACTGTCAGGTAGTTGCTCGACGGTTTTCACATCGTTGATGACGATATGTAAAATAATCTTGTCTGTGTTTGGTGAGTTGCTCATAATAAAGTTTTTAAATTAAATAATTATCGAGTTTGTGTTTTGTTGTTACTCCTTTCTGATTTTAAAAAGTGTGGTTTAGTATCGAATAACGTAAAGCTATTAAGATTGTTCTTCGCATAAACTATAATGTTGTGCTACCGCCAATTGCCCCAATAGCCGTCGCTAGTAACGAAGGCTTAACGAGCAGGGCACTTGCAATGCACGAATATTTTAAAGAGCAATACAAATGCCAAGCTTGTAAATTCCTCGTTGTAAACAAGGAATAGAGTAGTAGTAGGTAGTATTCATGGATATATCCAACAGACTATTTGACGGGAAGGTACAGGATAGCAGCTTGTGCGGTTCTTTCTAACTTGTTCGTGATACTGGGGACTCCCTGTGATTTTTGTTGGACAACTAACCCAAAATTAATACATATTATGAACAAGAAATACCTTTGGATATACTGCTTATCCTGTTTGCCGATACTGTTTTCCTGTGCGGGAGAAAAGCAAAAAGTGACGTGGAGGGATGGAATCGTCGTGGATGAATTCATCTACGAAGAAGCCCCTTACCCCTCTTGTCACGCCTCCACTATAGCCGAAACCCCCGAAGGACTGGTGGCTGCTTGGTTTGGTGGTACCCACGAACGGAACCCTGACGTAGGCATCTGGGTGAGCCATAGAAAAGACGGCAAGTGGACCGAATCCGTGGAAGTGGCCAATGGCATCATCAATGATACTTTGCGCTATCCCACTTGGAATCCCGTGCTCTACCAAGTACCCGATGGAGACCTGCAGTTATATTACAAAGTAGGTCCGCACCCATCTCAGTGGTGGGGCATGCTGATCACCTCTGCTGATGGTGGCCACTCGTGGTCTGCACCCAAAGCACTTCCTGACAGTGCCATCGGGCCTGTAAAAAATAAGCCAGTGCTATTGGATAACGGTGACCTGATCGCTCCTTCCAGCACGGAAGGGAATGGATGGAATATCCATTTTGAAGTGACTTCTGACTTTGGCGACACCTGGGAGAACGTAGGCCCAATCGCTCGGGGAGCAGATGATATCAATGCCATACAGCCAAGCGTGCTGGACCACGGTAATGGAAAGCTTCAGATTTTGGCCAGAACACGTAACCGGGCTATTGGGGCCTCTTGGTCAGAAGATTATGGCCAGACTTGGACACCAATGGAGAAGTCCAATTTGCCCAATAACAATTCAGGAACGGATGCCGTGACTTTGGAAGATGACCGTCACCTGTTAGTGTACAATCACGTATTGCCTCCAGGGGAGAAAGCAAAAGGACCCAGAACTCCCCTTAATGTGTCCGTATCAGAAGATGGGATCCACTGGAATGCTTCCTTGATCCTGGAAGATTCGGAGATCAGCCAATATTCTTACCCTTCCATCATCCAATCTTCCGATGGGATGGTGCATATCGTCTACACATGGAGACGTGAGCGCATCAAGTACGTGCAAATCGATCCCAGCAAATTGACCACCTTACCGATCAAGGACGGCCAATGGCCAAAACTTCCCAACGAAAACACCACAATGGAGGAAGCAGCTACGGAGTAGGATAGCATCAAGTAACAAGTACGAGGAATAAAGTACTTAGTATTGACTGCCTGTTGAATCTATAATCTTTCAACCTTCCAATATTCCAATCTTCAAATTTTAAGTCGTGAGCAATACATCCAATAATAGAAGAAATTTCATCAAATCCCTGGCCGTAATGGGCACGGGTATTTTATCTGGTCAAGTACTTTCTGCCTGTTCTTCCAGCCGCGGAATGGCAATGGCAGGAGAAGAACGGTATAAAATAGCCGTCTGTGACTGGATGATCCTGAAACGCCAAAAACTCAGTGCCTTTGCCCTTTCCAATGAAATCAATGCCGATGGTATTGAGTTGGACATGGGGGGATTGGGAAATCGGGAGACCTTTGACAGTAAACTGGGGGATCCGGCAGTGCGGAAAGAATTTCTGGCCGAAGCCAAAGAGCAAGGGGTGGACATTAGCTCCATCGCCATGTCGGGTTTTTATGCACAGTCATTTGCGGAGCGTCCTACCGTACCACGTATGGTGCAGGATACCGTGGACACCATGGAAGGAATGGACGTAAAAGTAGCTTATTTGCCGCTAGGCGTCCAGGGAGACTTGGTGAAGCATCCTGAGCTGCGCCCGGCCATCGTGGAGAGGCTAAAAATGGCCGGCGCCAAAGCACAGGAAATCGGTGGTGTCATTGCCGTAGAAACGGCCTTGGATGCTGCTGGAGAGGTAGCACTGCTGGAAGAAGTGGATTCGCCAGGGGTAAAAATCTGCTTTAATTTTGCCAATGCCATTAAGAACGGAAAAGATATTCCGAGTGAGCTGAAAACCTTGGGAGCGAATAATATTGCCCAGATCCATTGCTCCAATACCGATGGAGAACTGATCGAAAATGACCCTGCACTGGATATGCCGACCATTAAGAAAACCCTGGATAAGATGGGCTGGTCCGGTTGGCTGATCATCGAACGGTCCCGGGATACAGATGATGTCCACAATGTCCGCGCAAATTATGGCGGGAATGTGGCTTATATGAAGTCGGTGTTTCAAGCGTGATAGTTACCTCATCCATCATACCAAGTTAGAGGCGTAATGAGGCAAACTTGTTTTCTATAATGGGGAGTGGTACTTCTCCCCACCTTCACCCAAAAACTAACCGAAATGAAACTATTGACTCCCTTTCTGTTTTTGATTTTGCTGATAGGCTGTCAGCCGGAAGCAGAGCAAATCACCATTCTCCTTTCCGAAAATGCTTCCAATAGGGCCAACTTTGGAGCCGAAAAGCTAACCAAGGCACTGGAAGCTTCAGGCGCGTATACCGTACAGCTGGCGAAGCTCGGCAGTACGGATTCCAAGGGAAAAACCATTGTCGTAGCAGAACAGAATGATCCTGCACTGGCACAATGGAAGCAGGATCACTCATGGAAAGAGCCGAAAGAAGAACTTGCTGAAAAAGAAGCTTTTCAGATCAGCAGTGCAAGGGACAATATACTGTTGGTAGAAGGGGTAGATCCCTCGGGAGCACTTTATGGTGCCGATGAACTGAGTGATCAGCTTAAGGAGACAGGGAAGATTGATTTTCAGCAGCAGCTTACGGATGGACCAGAGATGGTGCTTCGCGGAGCGTGCATCGGTTTGCAAAAACTTTCTTACTTACCTGGAAGGGGAGTGTATGAATATCCGTACACACCTGAAAATTTCCCATGGTTTTATGATAAAGAACACTGGATAGATTATTTGGACATGCTGGTAGAAAACCGCATGAACTCCCTCTACCTATGGAACGGTCACCCTTTTGCCTCACTGGTGAGGTTGGAGGATTATCCTTTTGCGGTGGAGGTGGACGATGAGACATTCAAGAAAAATGAAGAAATGTTTCGTTTTATCACAGAGGAAGCCGATAAGCGTGGCATTTGGGTGATTCAGATGTTTTACAATATCATCGTGTCCAAGCCTTTTGCTGAGCACTATGGCATCGAGACCCAAGACCGTAGTCGCCCGATCATTCCGTACATCGCGGATTACACACAGAAATCCATTGCGGCTTTTATCGAAAAATACCCCAATGTAGGCCTTTTGGTCGCCTTGGGCGAAGCCATGTCTGGTGAGGAGAATGACGTGAAGTGGTTTACCGAAACCATCATTCCCGGTGTCCAGGACGGCCTGAAGGCAATAGGAAGAACCGATGAGCCACCCATCATTCTGAGAGCCCACGATACCAATGCTCCTTTGGTCATGGAAAAGGCATTGCCGCTCTACAAAAACCTCTACACCACCCACAAATACAACGGGGAATCCCTGACGACTTACCAACCCCGAGGACCTTGGACAGCCATCCACAAGAGCCTTAGCGCTAAAGGAAACATCCATATTTCCAATGTACACATTTTGGCCAACTTGGAGCCCTTCCGGTATGGCTCACCGGATTTTATCCAGAAAAGTGTGCAAGCCATGCACGATGTCCATGGTGCCAATGCACTCCACCTTTACCCGCAGGCTTCCTATTGGGACTGGCCATATACCGCAGATAAAACCGAAAGTGGGGAGAGACTGCTGCAGATCGACCGTGACTGGATATGGTACAAAGCCTGGGGCCGCTATGCGTGGGACTGCCGAAGAAGCCGAGAAGATGAAATGGCCTATTGGGGAGAGGTACTTGGGGAAGAGTATGGTGCTGGTAAAGAGGCCGGCCGCCAGATCTTGACTGCCTATGAAGAAACGGGTGAAATAGCACCGAAGTTATTAAGGAAATTTGGCATCACCGAAGGCAACCGCCAGACCCTGTTGCTAGGTATGTTTGGCAGCCAATTGGTCAATCCGTACAAATGGCGGGTATATCCGGGCTTTCACTCTTCCTGTGGACCATTGGGAGAAATCCTAATCGAATATGCCGAAAAAGAGCAGAACGGAGCACCTCATGAAGGGGAGATCCCGCCGCAGCTTATCGAAGAAGTAGTGGCACACGGCCGCAAGGCGGTGGAGGCCATTGATGCGGCAGCTCCTTCCGTAAAAGCCAACGAAGAGGAATTTGCGCGGTTGCGAAATGATGTCCATAGCTATAACGTGTTTGCCCAGTTTTTCTCAGAAAAGGTGAAGGGCGCCATGGAGGTATTGGAGTTTAAGTATTCCGGGGATGTGGCAGACCTAGAGGAGGCCTTGCCCCATCTGGAAAAAAGCGTAGCCCATTACAGGGACTTGGTGGAGCTGACAAAAGATGCCTACCTCTATGCCAACAGCATGCAAACATCCATGCGAAGAATTCCGATAGGAGGCGATGAAGGCAATAACAAACACTGGGTAGAGCTGCTGCCGCACTATGAAAAGGAATTGGCCAGTTTCAAGAGAAATATTGCTCTACTGAAAGACTCCAAAGACGGACAGCGGCCGGATGTGGAAGTAACTCCATGGAAAACGGTGGAGGTGGATTTGGGCTTGGATGCTGCCCGGTTTTCTGTGCGGGAAGGCCAGAAGGTTTTTACAGATGATCCGGGCAAAATCATTCAGCTGGCCGATGAGCTCAAAAGTCTCAAGGGCTGGATGCTGTCTTCCGAAAAGCTGGACGATGAAGGAATCACGCTGGAATTTCACAATGATCAACCCATAAAATTGGTAATGGGGTATTTCAATACGGGCGACAAGCACTTTCTGACACCACCCACACTGGAAACCAATGCCATGGGCAATATGCGCGGAGAAGCGGAAGTCCAGCTGGCCAACGCCCTGCAGATCGAAGGCTTGCCGCCGGTGAATATCCATACCTATGAATTTGAAGCAGGAGAAAATAAATTGACGCTGCAAGATGGCAAAGTGCTTTTTCTAGGAGCGATCGATGCCAATCAGGAAATCACTTCAAGGGATGTGGGGCTGATAGATGAGGAGCAGAAAGTGGCCGTGGACTGGGTTTTTTATTAGGAGAAACTGGATAGGAGATGGGAGACGTGAGACTTGAGATTTGAGACAAATGTATATCCTCCCCGCCGCGGCGGGGAGGTTAGGTGGGGTTATTTTGGAGCAAAGAGAAACACAATAGGATTTTAGTAAATGACTAGCGATTACAACAATTGACAATGAAAACTAATATTAATCTGGTCAACACTAATCAGGGAAGTACAGTATGAAATGCAGTGGCGTAGTTCTTTTGATAATATAGGTTTGCCAGGGCTGTTCGGGATTTGCAATCCCGAACCCATAATTAAGGGGGATTTGTAATCCCCAAAAATAATATCAGAAATGAAGAAGATAAGCACTCGTATTCTATCAGTATTGATGCTTTTTTGGGGATGTACCTTCTCTGTAAAGGCCCAAGAGGTGCGGAAAGAGATTTCGCTGAACCAAGGCTGGAAAACCATCGCTTCCGGAGTGGCGCCATTGCAAGAAGAGGGGTTTGAAGAAGCTGATTTTGACGCCAGCGACTGGCTTACTGTGGATGTACCACACAACTGGGATCAATATGAAGGCTTCCGGCGAATGAAGCACGGCAATCGTCATGGAGCCGCTTGGTACCGAAAGGATTTTAGGCCCAGCTCTGAAAACGAAGGAAAGCGACATTTTTTGTATTTTGAAGGAGTAGGTTCTTATGCCACCGTCTGGGTAAATGGCGAGCTTGTGGGCAAGCACGATGGTGGCAGGACCACTTTTACTTTGGATATAACCGATGCGCTGCATTTTGGAGCGGAGAATACCATTGCCGTAAAGGCCGATCATCCGGCGTGGATAGCGGATTTGCCTTGGGTATGTGGCGGCTGCTCTGGAGAGTGGGGCTTTTCGGAAGGCTCACAGCCCATGGGGATCTTCAGGCCAGTGACACTGGTGGTGACGGATCCTGTTCGTATCGAACCTTTTGGGGTGCACATCTGGAATGATGAAGAGATCTCTGCCGAATCAGCCAAGCTGCATGTTACCACAGAGCTCAAGAATTACGGTGCCTCTACCAAAGAGGTCAACGTCGTCAATCGGTTGTTGGATGCCAAAGGGAATGAAGTAGACCGGCAGGAAGATTACCTTTCCTTGGCACCGGGAAAGTTGGACACGATCCGCCAAACATCAGCCATTATCCAGCAGCCCAAGCTTTGGTCACCTGCCAATGCCTACTTGTACACCATGGAAACCGAGGTGTACGAGGGAGGGCAGTTGATTGATAAAATAAGCACTCCATACGGTATCCGTTGGATCAGTTGGCCAGCAGGTCGAAAGGATGGTGACCATCGTTTCTTTATTAACGGAAAGCCGTTATTTGTCAACGGCATTTGTGAATACGAGCACCTGATAGGAATGAGCCATGCCTTTACCGATGAGCAGGTAGCCTTTCGGGTAGCGCAGATGCAGGCAGCTGGGTTCAATGCCTTCCGCGATGCCCATCAGCCCCATAATTTCAAGTACCACGAAGCTTGGGACAGGGAGGGGATCTTGTTTTGGACGCAGTTTTCAGCACACATCTGGTACGATACGCCCGAGTTTAAAGCGAATTTTAAAAAACTATTGCGTGAATGGGTAAAGGAGCGGCGCAACAGCCCGTCGGTGGTGCTTTGGGGATTGCAGAATGAAAGCACCATTCCCAAGGCATTTGCAGAAGAGTGTACCCAAATCATTCGTGAGATGGATCCTTCCACTTCTTCCCAGCGGCTGGTCACTACCTGTAATGGCGGGGAAGGAACCGACTGGAACGTCATCCAAAACTGGTCAGGAACCTATGGCGGTGATCCCCAGCAGTACGGGGAGGAGCTTAGCGAGCAAATCTTGAATGGGGAGTATGGCGCTTGGAGGACCTTGGACTTGCATACCGAAGGGCCATTTGACCAAAAGGGAGCCTATAGCGAAGACCGTTTTTACCAACTAATGCAAATCAAGGTACGAGAAGCAGAAGAGCATAAGGACAGCCTTGTCGGCCAATTTCACTGGCTTTTTAATTCCCATGAAAATCCAGGTAGGATCCAGAACGGAGAGGCTTACCGAGACATCGACCGTGTGGGACCGGTGAATTATAAAGGCTTGGTGACCCCATGGGAGGAGCCTACTGATACCTATTACATGTACCGTTCAGAATATGCTCCCGCGGCTTCTGAGCCGATGGTGTACCTCGTCAGCCACACTTGGCCGGATCGCTGGACCGAGCCGGGGCTTAAGGACAGCGTGGTGGTGTTTTCCAATTGCGACGAAGTGGAGCTGTTTAACGGTGTCAATGGACAATCCCTCGGGAAGAAATCCAATCCAGGCATGGGCAGTAATTTCCAATGGGATCAGGTAAATCTGCAATATAATGTCCTCAAGGCAGTGGGCTACCGTAATGGACAGGCAGTCGCGGAAGATATGATCGTACTTCACCATTTGCCCAAAGCACCTGATTTTGACGAATTGGTGGAGGATACCGACGTGCTCCGGTCAGCGCAAGGATATCATTACCTCTACCGGGTAAATGCCGGCGGGCCTGATGTTACAGACCATTTTGGAGAACATTGGCAGGCGGATGTCCAGCGGAAGGATGAACGCTCATGGGGTTCACTTTCTTGGACAGATGATTTTGAGGATTTACCGGCTTTCTATGCCAGTCAGCGCAGAACCTTCGATCCCATTGGCGGTACAGCTGATTGGGGATTGTTTCAGACATTCCGATACGGCAAGCATAAGTTGCGATATGAATTTCCTTTGCCGGATGGGGAGTATTTGGTGGAGTTGTATTTTGTGGAGCCTTGGTACGGAACTGGGGGTGGATTGGATGCAGAAGGTTGGCGGGATTTTGATGTGGCCATCAGTGGAGATACGGTATTGGAGCAGTTGGATATATGGCAGGAAGTGGGGCATGACCATGCATTGAAAAAAGTGGTGAAGGGCCATGCCAAGGACGGTTTGTTGACCATTAGCTTTCCGAAAGTCACCGCAGGGCAAGCGGTGATCTCCGCAATTGCCATTGCCAGTAAGTCTGAAGGAGCCACAGCGGCACCTGCATCATCCAAGACCATTGCTGATTTTTACTCCTCCCTTCCAGCGGCCAGTGTGCAGTCGTGGTTGGATACCGGTCAGCCACAATATGCTGATAAAACCACGGCCTTCAGTCGATTGCCCTATGCATTATTTGGCGCAGATTGGGTAAGGTTCCCCGCTGATGCCAAGAAGGTGTCTGGGAAATTACAAGCATTGGAAGCATCCACTTTGTATGTGTTATTGGACAGTGCCATCGCGTCATTGCCAGAGTGGATGGCGGGTTTTGAACAGGCGACAGATGAGCTTGCCGTCAACGGCCGGGGAGATTACTTTAAAGTGTATGAAAAAGCCTTAAAGCAAGGCGAAGAATTTGCCTTTGGAGAGAATGGTTCGGTGCAAAGCGGTAACGCTGCCATGTACAGTTTGGTATTGGTACCGAGGTATGAGATGGGGGACGGTGAGGAAAAACGCCCAGTGGAAGAACAAGAGGCTGAGGCGGCGCTGGTAGAAGGTGAAGTCACTGCTGGAAACTTTAAGAAAAGCGATTATATAGCCTTTGAAGGGGAGAACACCTTCTCTTGGGAAGTCAATCCCGGACTGGCAGGCACTTTCCTGATCCGGTTCAGGTATATGAACAATGACGATCATCCCAAAAAGGTAAGGCTACGCATCACCGCTTCCAATGGCGTGGTGATGCGGGACGATTTAATTGAGTTTCCTGTGGCGGATGTAAAATGGAAAATCCTGAACACTACTTCTGGAGGGCAGCTAAATGCCGGGAAATACACCATTACACTTTCTGGAGAAGGACTAAAAGGACTTTGGTTGGATCGGGTGGAATTTCAATAGGATACAATGATCAAACCCGCATTAGATTTTCTAGTTCGAATGGCGGGTTAAATGCCAAAACTTTCAAAAAATGCAGTGAGTGTCCTATTTTACTAATATCTTAATGGGACGGTTAGAGGCCAAATATGAATAACATGCAAAAAATCCTGAGTTTTATTCTTGTACTTTCACTAGCTGTGGTCAGCTGGAATTGTTCTTCCTCAGAGGACAAGGAAAGACAAGTCATTGATTTTAATAACGGCTGGCATTTTCAACTAGGAGATCATCCCAATGCCATCAGCGCAGATTTTGATGTGTCCAATTGGCGGGAGCTGAACCTTCCCCATGATTGGAGTATCGAGGGCAGTTTCAGTGAGGACCATCCCACCAAGCCAGAAGGCGGAGCATTGCCTGCAGGAATAGGCTGGTATAGAAAAGCATTTAGACTGCCCACCGAGGCAAAGGAACAAAGCATATGGATCGAGTTTGATGGCATCTATAGAAACGGAGAAGTATGGATCAATGGCCACCGGCTAGGAATACGGCCAAATGGCTACAGCTCTTTCAAGTATGACTTAAGCGAATACTTGAATTACGGGGATAATGTAAACGTATTGGCCGTTCGTGTGGATAATTCGCAGCAGCCCAATTCACGCTGGTACACTGGGTCGGGGATTTATCGAAACGTACGCCTGATCCGTACCGGTAAAGTCCATGTGGAACACTGGGGCACCTATATCACCACCCCTGAAATCACAGACTCATCGGCTACTGTAACTATGGAAGTAATGGTGAAAAATGAGGGAGCCAATGAGCGGAATTTGACGGTTCGGTCGACGATCTTGGATGCTGATGGCGAAGAAGTGGCCCAAGAGGAACATCCCTTATCCCTTGGTAAAGGTGAAAGTGCAGATATCATGCAACAATTTACTGTTCCTTCTCCTAAATTATGGTCCACAGAGGATCCTTATTTATACAAGGTGGTCACTCAAGTTTTTGCAGGAATGCAGCTGATGGATGATTACCAAACCCCCTTGGGAATTCGGTATTTTGAATTTGATGCTAAGAAAGGCTTTTCCTTAAATGGCAAGCCAATGAAAATCCTGGGCGTTTGTAACCATCATGATCTTGGGGCATTGGGCGCAGCAGTGAATAGGCGAGCCATCGAAAGGAGATTGGAAATCCTCAAAGAAATGGGTGTAAATGCCATTAGAACGGCTCATAATCCTCCGGCTCCTGAGCTCTTGGAGCTTTGCGATGAGATGGGTTTCATTGTCCAAGATGAGGCGTTTGACGTGTGGAAAAAGAAAAAGGTGGATGCCGACAGCCATTTGTTTTGGGATGAATGGCACCGTCGGGATTTGGAAGATTTGATCCTGAGGGACCGCAACCACCCATCCATTATGATGTGGAGTATCGGCAATGAAATCAGGGAGCAGTTTGACAGTACAGGGATCAGCATCACCAAGGAACTGGTGAGGATAGTGAAGAGTCTCGATACGACGAGAGTAGTGACCTGTGCCCTTACAGAGAATATCCCTTCCAAGAATTTCATTTATCAATCCAAAGCCCTGGACCTTCTGGGGTTCAATTATAAGCATAAAGACCATAAAAAATTCCCGAAATGGTACCCAGGAGAAAAGCTCATCGCAACAGAAAACATGTCAGCCTTGGCCACTCGTGGACACTATGATTTCCCGTCGGATACCATTATGAGATGGCCTCAATCATACGATAAGCCATTGGAAACGGGGAATGAAGACTGGACGGTCTCGGCCTACGACCAGGTGTCCGCTTACTGGGGCAGCACCCATGAAGAGACATGGAAATCCATCAAGGACCAGGATTTCATGGCCGGACTTTTTGTGTGGACGGGCTTTGACTATTTGGGGGAGCCGATACCTTACCCTTACCCAGCACGAAGTTCTTATTTTGGCATAGTGGATTTGGCTGGATTCCCCAAAGACTCCTACTACATGTACAAAAGCGAGTGGACTTCTGACACGGTGCTTCATGTTTTTCCTCACTGGAACTGGGAAGAGGGGCAAGAGGTGGATGTATGGGCGTATTATAACCAAGCGGAAGAAGTGGAATTGTTCCTGAACGGGGAATCACTGGGAACCAAACAAAAAGAAGGTGATGACCTTCATGTGATGTGGCGCGTACCTTATGAGCCAGGAACACTCCGGGCGGTATCCAAAAAAGACGGCAAGTCTATACTGGAAAAGAAAGTCTTCACCGCGGGAGATGCCCAAAAGGTCACATTGGCCCCAGATCGTAAGACCATCAAAGCAGATGGGAAAGACCTTTCTTTTATTACCGTGAGCATCTGTGATATGGATGGTAATATGGTGCCCAATGCCAATAATATGGTCAATTTCGAAATCCAGGGAGAGGGAAAGATCATGGGCGTGGACAATGGCTACCAAGCCAGTCTGGAACCTTTTAAGGCCAATTACAGGAAAGCATTTAATGGAAAATGCCTACTGATCGTCCAGTCTACTGGCAAGGCAGGGAGCATTTCTGTTCGAGCCACATCCGAACACCTTCAGCCAGGGGAGGTTGTCTTGGAGACGGTGGATTGAGGGATGATAAAGCAGGAAATTCCAATATAGCATAAACAGTAATGCGTTTGATTATGTGCAATGTAGCGGATACACATCAAGACATCAATTGACCTCCCGTTTCCTCAGCTGACTTTGGTACTTGCCGGGAGTGATGCCGGTGCGGTGCGAAAAGGTCGTAGTAAAGTGTTGCAAGGAAGAAAACCCACAGTTATAGGCAATGTCCGAAAGGTCCATTCCGTTAGGTGCCAGGATTTGGGCTTTGGCCTTTTCGATCTTTAGGTTGATGATAAAACTGTTTGGGGGATAGCCTGTGAGCCGTTTTACCTCATCGTTGAATTTTGTCTTTCCCATCCCAAAGTGGCTGGCCATATCCTCGACGATCCACTTTTTGGTCAAGTCGCTTTGTACCAAAGTGGTCAATTGTTCAATAAAATGATCATCTTCTTTAATCTTTGATTTGCGGTGCTTGAGGTCACGGTAAAGCTCGATGAGCAAATTTTCGATGAGGTTTCCAATGATCCTATCGTAGCCCTCACGTTGGTGCTGCAGTTCTTCCTTTATTTCAGCAAAATACTTTTTGAACACTCGGGCTTTTTTCAGCACCATTCCTTTTTCGGCCGCGATCATATTGCCCAGTTCCTCTTGGAAACTAGAGGAGAGCTTGGACCAATTTCCCAACTGCAATGGTGCTTCTGGGGAGAAGGCCTCAGGCTTGATGATCAGCCAATTGATCTGTCCCATGTCCATTTTGCCAGCAGGGCTACCGTTCCAGTGCCATGGGGCGGTGATGGATAGATCGTCGGGCAGCAGTTCCACAGAGCGATTTTCGATGACCCAGTCGTATTTTCCGCTTTCGATAAAATGGATTTCGATTCCGTCATTGAGGTGGGGGCGCATATTTTCGTCCATTCGGACTTTCGAAAATTTCATGCTGCCAAATTGGTTGATAAAAGGAAGCGATGCTATAGGACCGGGATTTTCCTCGTGGTACCACATCCCTGATTCTCCTGCTTTTGATCTTCCCGAAAGGTGCTGTTCACGATCAGTCATGTTACTTTGGTGGGTGTTAATTTTAGCTTGCATTTTGGGTAATTGAAGGGGGATTTGATTGGAGTTTATTAATTTTTTTGGAATAAAAACAAATATAATGACCTTTTTATAAAATCGACCGTTGTTTTAATTTTTATTCGAATTTCCTTAAATCTGGTGATATTTACTAATAACAATACTGGATTTGCAATCCATTTTCCTAACCCAAAATTTCCAAACGTATGAATCCAACATTACTCTTTGCCACCTTGGTGGTAGGAAGTAGCATGGTGCTTTCAACTGCCAATGCTACAGGAGTCCCCTTCCTTGACCAACCTAGCCCACCCCTTGAAACGTTGATACTCCAGCAAGATGCAGCAACTGTCCGCGGCACTGTCCGGGATGCAGATAGCGGTGAGTTGATACCTGGCGTAAATGTACGATTGAAGAACACAAGTAAAGGTACCATCACGGATATTGACGGGAAATTTGAAATCGACGTGGAAGGTCCGGAAAGCGTCTTGGTTTTTTCATTTATCGGTTATGTATCCCAAGAAGCAACTGTAGGCAATCAAGGTATCATGGATATATCACTTCATTCTGACCTGGAAAGTTTGGAAGAAGTGGTGGTGGTCGGCTATGGTACACAGGTAAAACGCAATGTCACAGGCTCCGTGAGCTCTGTGGAGGTAGATCAACTGGAAACCCAGCCTAATACCAATATCGGCCAAGCGCTACGTGGAAGAGTGGCAGGGGTGCAGTTTACAGACAATGGCCGCCCTGGTCAGGGAGGTAGTGTGCTTGTCCGAGGTCAACGTTCCATTACCGCTAGTAATGACCCGCTGATCATTTTGGATGGAGCTTTTTTTAATGGAGAGCTGTCTGACATCAATCCATCCGATGTCGCGTCCATGGAGGTACTGAAGGATGCAAGTGCTTCGGCGATTTACGGATCGAGGGCCGCTAACGGGGTGATCTTGATCACTTCTAAAAAAGGAACATCCGAAAAACCGCTCATCAGAATCAATTCCTATGCGGGGGTCTCTGATTGGAGCTATAAAATGCCCCTCTATTCCCCTGACGAATACCTTCAGCGACGGCTTGATTTCAGGTTCCAAAATCAGCCCAATGATCCCACGGTACCTGTACGCGAGCTGCTAAGTGCAGAAGAAAGGGAAATGTATGATGCCGGGAGAACTGTAGATCCATGGGATGAGATTTCGCAGAATGCCTCGCAAAAATCCATCAACCTCAGCGTTTCCGGTCAGAGCGACAAAACGAATTATTTCATTTCGGGAAGCTACGTGGATGAGGAAGGGCTTATTTATGGGGATCGTGCCAGTAGGATTTCCATGCGCCTAAACCTGACCAATCAAATTACAAATTGGTTAAAGATCGGGGCAAATACCCAGTACGTACAGCGAGATCTTTCCGGTGTGGAAGCATCGGAATTGAATGGCTATTGGCTCACGCCATATGCCAAAATGTACTACGATGATGCCAAAACAGATCCGGTACCATATCCTACAGGGGATAACCTGGTAAACAACCCAATGTTCAATTCGCTATTAATGGACAACGAGCAAATTTCCAATAACCTTATGGCCAACTTGTTTGCGATCATTGATGTTCCGTTCCTGGAAGGGCTAAGCTATCGGTTCAATTACAACCCGAACATTCGCTGGAGCAATGATTATTCTTTTCAGCCGATTTATCAAAGAAATGGGATCAATAATCCAGGCACTGGCAGAAAATACAATCAAAACCGAAAGAATTGGCAATTTGAAAATATCGTCACCTATACGAAGGAAATTAATGATCATGGCTTTGATGTCACATTGCTATATGGACGAAACCATGCTTTTCGGGAAGGGACCTTTGCAGAAGGAAGGGGATTTGTTAATGATGCGAATGGATGGCATAACCTTGAAATAGCCGAGACACAGCTGATCGAAACAGAAGGTGCTCAACAGGATGGCGTGTCTTCAATGGCGCGATTGAATTATCGGTTTAAAAACCGCTATATGATTACACTTACCGCTAGAAGGGATGGTGCATCTGTATTTGGTGAGGATAAAAAATTCGGGACGTTTCCTTCCGTGGCCTTGGGCTGGGTGATGAGTGATGAAGCCTTTATGATGAATCAGAAGACCATCGATATGCTAAAACTCCGGCTGAGCTATGGTGAAGTAGGAAACCAGGCTGTATCGGCATACCGGTCACTGGATAGGTCCAATTCCTTCCAGTATGTTTTTGGGTCAGAGACATATACCGCGCTTTTCCCAAACCCAGATTATATGCCCAACCCAAGTTTGGGCTGGGAGACCACGGCTTCCTTTAATGCAGCAGTAGATTTTGAGCTTTGGAAGGGGAGGTTATCGGGTACAGCAGAATTTTATGATATGACTACCACGGATCTCCTTCTGGCGAGAAGCCTTCCGGCAATGACTGGATTCTGGTCCACTACTGCTAACCTTGGACAAACCAGCAACACCGGATTTGAACTGACCTTAACTGGCGGGATTATCCAAAAGAAGGATTTTTCTTGGAGCAGTACCTTGACATTTTCTACCAATAAAAACCGAATCGACCATCTGTACTATGCAGATGCTGACGGAGATGGACAGGAAGATGATGACCTTGGCAACAGGTGGTTTATCGGTCAGCCCATTGGCGTGACCTATGATTATGCTTTTGATGGCATCTATCAAGAAGGTGATGAGATGCCAGATGGTTACCAAGCAGGATGGGTAAGGGTAAAAGACCTGAACAGTGATGGTCAAATTTCGCCTGACGATAGAACCGTCCTAGGACAAACAGCTCCCAAGTACCGCATGGGCTTGAATAATCAATTCAACTATAAAAACTGGTCATTATCTGTTTTTATCAATGCGATGACAGGCTGGGAAGCGCAGTTTAATCTGCTGGATGTAAGTACCCAAACTGGGAATAGCTATCCAGGGAGATCGGTGAATTTTCTCAACGCTGGTTATTGGACTCCCGAAAACCAGTCGAGTGAGCGACCGGGACTTACTTATACCAACCCGTTGGGAAGAGGGTATTACCTCAGCAGGGATTTTGTCAGGATTCAGGATGCTACACTTGCCTATAGCTTTCCTGAGGCAATGTTGGAAAAATGGAGAATGTCAGGATTAAAAGTTTATGTAAGTGGGAGAAACCTCGCCACCTTTACCGACTGGCTCGGTCCTGACCCTGAAAGTGGAAACAACACCATTACCAACCTGTACCCAACCCCACGAACTATAATAGCGGGACTTAATATCAGCTTTTAACACCAAGCCAAAAGTCATGAAAATAACAGCTAATAAATACATCAAAAAAGCAGCCCAACTATTGCTAGGAGCAAGTCTAGTGGGCGCGGTGATATCTTGCGAAAATGATTTCTTGGATGAAAAACCCTTGGACTTCTTGAATTCCGATGTGGTCTTGACCAATCCTGAGGGCTTTGAAAGTGCCATCACTGGACTTTACGAATCCGTCAGGCACCTTTACTTCCGAGAGGATGGTTCTAAGATGCAGGCAATGTACTATGGAACCGACGTGGCTACCACAGGAGACCGGTCATTGGCGGATTTTAAAGATTACGGAACCTGGCTAACCCCCACGCTTTATGCAGTGGATCATTACTGGAACTGGGGATACAGGAACTTGATGCCAAGGGCAAATACCATTATCCAGTATGCGACAGAAGCGGATTTCTGGGAAAGTGAAGAGCAGCGAAATGCTGTCATAGCAGAAGCGAGATTTTTCAGGGCATATGCCTATAATTTCTTGGCCAATTTGTACGGCGATCTGCCCCTTGTGGATCAGCTATATCGGGCGCCCAAAACAGATTTTCAACGCAGCCCAAAGGCCGAAGTATATGACTTTGCCCGCGAGGACCTTGAATTTGCAGCCCAGTGGCTTCCCGATGAGGCGAGTGTGGATGGACGGGTGACGAAGGCGGCAGCTTTCCACTTGCTCGCCGAAGTTTACATCAGCCTCGGTGATTACAATGCAGCCATTGATGCGGCGACCAATGTTATCGAGGATGGTAATTATGACCTGATGAGAGAACGTTTCGGGAGCTGGGTGGATCAGCCTGGTGATGTTATTTCAGACCTCCATGCTCAGGATAACCAAAATCGATCTACGGGCAATTTGGAAACCATCTGGAACCTACAGTTTGAGCCGCGATCTACTCCAGGTGGTACCGTGGAGAATAGTAGATGGAAAGGTGTAACCTGGCTTAGGGCATGGGGACCGAAATGGTGGGAGATCACCGACCCCAATGGAGAGCCAGGAATGGAGCTGTCCGTGGACAGCCTTGGGCGTGGCGTAGCTTGGGTAAGACCGACCAATTACTATTCCTATGAAATATGGGAGGACGAAGGCGATGTAAGAAATTCATCCTTCAACATTCGAAGGACTTATTTCTATAACAACCCCGAGTCGGAGTATTTTGGGCAGGAAGTGCAGCTGGACCCCAACAGATTGGACTCAATGGTTCAGTTTTATCCTATGCTCACCAAGATAGAGGGCACGGCTGAATACTTGGAAGGAGCGAATTATGGACGATCGTTTAAAGATGTTTATTTAATGCGACTGGCTGAAACCTACCTATTACGGGCAGAAGCCTATTTTCTAAATGGAAATGCAGATTTGGCTGCCGAAGATATAAACGAGGTACGGTTGAGAGCAAGTGCCACAGCGATTACAGCAGGTGATGTGGACCTCGATTTTATATTGGATGAAAGGGCCAGGGAACTCATCATTGAAGAAAATAGACGGTTGACGCTGAATCGAATGGGTAAACTGGTAGAGCGCACCAAAAAATATAACCCTCAAAGTGGTCCGACGATCCAGGATTACCATGAATTGTTCCCGATTCCTCAAACGACCATTGACGCAAATATCGATGCAGATATGTCCCAGAATCCAGGATATTTATAAATATAAAATGAACTCCCCAGAAAGCTTCTTGCAGCATCAGTTGTAAGAAGCTTTTTTATATAATCGACCGTTGTTTTAATTTTTCTATTGGTAATCATTAAAAATCGATATTGAAAGAGCAATGCCGCTTGAAACCTTGATCACTACGAACCCAACCGTAAAGGTTTGGTGATGGTACATTGACACAGGAAATGAGGCTTTGAATCTACAACCCAAAATATCCCTATTTATGAACCCAAAATTACTCATGATGCTTGCAGGTACCTGGCTAGGGACGCAAGCAATTGCTACAGGTGCTGTAGCAGACACCGGACCGATCTCTCCTTCTTCATTGGTACTTCCCGTGGAAAAAACCATCCGAGGTGTCGTGAGAGATACAGAAGATGGGCAAACCATCCCCGGTGTAAATGTGATGCAAAAAGGTACCCAAAACGGTACCGTCACCGATATGGATGGAGCCTTTCAGCTGACGATCCCTGATGATGCCAGCACGCTGGTGGTATCGTTTGTGGGGTATTTGTCCAAAGAAGTTTCCATAGGCAATCAAAGTAACTTCGAAATCTCACTGGAACAGGATGTCCAAAACTTGGATGAAGTCGTCGTCGTGGGCTATGGTACGGCCAGAAAACGTGACCTTACCGGTGCTGTTAGCCGTGTGGGGGAAGAGGGCTTTAACAAAGGGGTAAACGTATCCCCAGACCAGCTGATCCAAGGAAAAGTGGCTGGGGTGGACATCATCAATAATAGTGGTGCTCCTGGAGGTCAGGTGACTTTTAGGATCCGGGGTACCTCCTCCGTACGTTCGGGCAATCAGCCGCTTTTTGTGGTGGATGGTGTGCCCTTGGACGGTCGAAATACCAAACCCGGTGCGACGGCAGGAGAGCTGGGAAGCACGGAAGGTTCCAATCCGCTCAATTTTATCAACCCCAATGACATCGAATCAATCGATGTCCTGAAAGATGCGTCGGCTACGGCGATTTATGGTTCTAGGGGTGCCAATGGTGTGGTGATCATCACCACCAAAAAAGGAAAATCCGGAGCTCCCAAGGTGACGGTGGATATGAGCACTGCGGTGAGCACCATGGTGCGGCGGCCGGATATAATGGATGGCGATACGTATCGTCAGGCATTGCAGCATAGGGGGATAGAAGGGAATAACGGTGGTGATGCCGTGGATGCCTTTGATGAGATTACCCAGACTGCCCTGACCAATAGACTTAACCTCAGCGTGAGTGGTGGTGGAGAAAAAAACAATTACCGCCTTTCGCTGGGCTATCACGATCAAGAAGGTGTCGTAAAGGAATCAGGATTGACCAAATATACAGCCAGCTATACGACCAGTTACCGCTTCTTGCCAGAAGACAGGGTGACGCTGGACGTCAGCTTGATCGCGTCCAACACCGTGGAGCAGGGTGCTCCTATTGCTGAAAATTCGAATGTCAATGGCAGTTTGATCGGTAATGCGATCGAATGGAATCCCACGGTACCTTTTCGGTACGCAGACGGGGCATTTGTCCAGCGGATGTACGATCAGGAAGGGAATGAAGTTGCTGGATTGTCCACCAACCCAGCAGCTCTTTTGGCTTATTATAATGACAAAAGCAATGTGACCAATATATTGGGTAATGTGGCCCTTACGGTCAATATCATTGATGGCCTGGATTACCGGTTTAGTCTCGGTGTCAATCATGCCAAGGGCAACCGCACCGTGGACACTTCCGGTGAATTGTTTTTGAGCACCATTACGGATTTGGGCTTGGCGATATCCAATACCTCTACCTTGACCAGCCAGACGCTAAACCATACCCTTAACTATAAAAAGGAGCTGGGAAATGTACGTTTGAATGCGCTGCTGGGGTACGAATTTCAGGATTATAAAAGTTATGTCAACAATATCTCGGCACGTGGCTTTACATCATTTGATGTTTTAGGAACGGATATTCTACAAAATCCTTCCAGGGACAATGTAGGTGTAAGTTCCTTTAGAGACCCTACCAACCAGCTCCAATCGTTTTTTGGCCGGATCAACCTGAATTTCTCTGATCGCTTTTTATTGACGGGAACCATGCGGGCAGATGGCTCTACGAAGTTTGGTGAAAACAATAAGTACGGATATTTCCCTTCGTTTGCAGGTGCTTGGGTGCTGAGTGAAGAGGGCTTCTTGAAGTCCAGTAACTTCGTGGATAACCTGAAATTCAGAGTAGGATGGGGCATCACGGGTAATCAGGAATTTCCAGCAGGAGCTTCCCAAGAGCGGTATGCTTTCGGGAATCAGCAAATTTCCCTGATCAATGTGGCCAACCCAGACTTGAAATGGGAAACGACCGAAACGGTAAATATTGGCCTTGATTTCTCCCTCTTCCGATCCAAGTTGATGGGGTCTTTGGAGTATTTTGACAAGGCGACCACTGACCTGCTGTTTCAGTTGCCGACGATTCAGCCGGCTCCTGCTGCCCAGTTCTGGACCAATGTGCCTGCTACGGTGAGCAACAGAGGCGTGGAGTTGATGCTGAGCACTGTTGTTGCGGATTCGGAAAAACTGCTATGGGAGGTGGGAATGAATGCCACCTACCTCTCCAATGAGCTGACCGATTATGACGGAGCACCTGTATGGACTGGCCAAATCAATGGTAACGGGCTCGGAGGGGGATCTAATTCCCAACAGCTTGTCAATGACCATCCACTGAATGTGTTTAAGATGCTCATGTTTGAAGGCTTTGATGAAGATGGTGCGGCCCTTTATTCCGACCAGGAAGAATTTGTAGGTGATCCCAATCCCAACTTCCTGTTGGGCGTAAACACACGGCTGGACTATGGGAAGTTTGGCTTTAACATGAGCTTAAACGGTGCATTTGGCCACCAGATTTATAACAACACTGCCAATGCATACTTGACGGCAGCTAATTTTGGCTTGGGAAGAAATTCATCTCCAGAAATTGGCTTGGGCAATGAAAGCCTTGCCAATGCCAATGTGGTTTCTACCCGCTTCCTGGAAGAGGGAAATTTCCTCAGGTTACAAAATGCTTCTGTCAGCTATAACTTAGGTGCAATAGGTAATGTCATAAGTAATCTCCGCTTCTCCCTTACGGGTCAAAACCTGTTTTTGATCACGAACTACAGTGGTTTTGATCCAGAGGTCAATACCAACCGGGCGGTGGACGGTGTTCCTTCATACGGGATCGAATATGCTCCCTACCCGAGAGCAAGAACGTTCCTGCTGGGAGTGAGTGCTTCCTTTTAAGCCATGAGGTATCCCTGACCGTCCACGGTTCACAGTGGCTCCAAAACCAATAATTAGTAACCCAATAACCATGAAAAAACAATCCATAATATATGCGCTGGCGTTGACCGCCTTGTTTTCCTGTACAGACCTCGATGAGGAATTGCGTTCGGAATTACCAAAAGAAAAGGCAGAGGCCTTTCTAAAAGAAAATGTAGACTTTAGCTCCCTGATGGAAACGGTTTATCGGGACTTTGATAGCCGGTATATCCAGCATGCTGGATGTGTGTGGCTGTTTCAGGAAATCAGTGCCGATGCAGCCGTGGTACCATCCCGCCCCTCAGGCTGGGACAATGGCGGCGTGTACCGGCAATTGCACACCCACACTTGGGTATCGACCAATCCCTATATCCAGTCGCTATGGCGGGGACTGAACAAGGGGATTTTTGATGCGACCAATGTACTGTCCTTTGATCCATCTGCGGAACTGGCAGCGGAGGCGAGGTTCCTCCGGGCGTTTTTTATGTACTCGGTGTTGGACTTGTTTGATCAGGTGCCTTTCCGGGATCCTGGTGACAATTTGTTGGATCCTTCTACTGTCCTTAGGGGCAAGGAGGCTGCAGATTTTATCATTAGTGAAGTAGAAGAGGTACTTGCTGACCTCCCCGCTGATGGCCCGGCCTACAGGGCGTCGCAGAATGCAGCCCACGGGCTGTTGGCAAAGCTATACCTGAACAGAGGCGTTTATGAAAACCGCGAAGCACCGCAGTTTGCCACTTCGGATATGGATAAGGTGATCATGCATGTCGATGCCATTCAAGGCAAAAGCCTAGGGTTTTACTGGGACAGTTTTGTGCCGGAAAATAACAGTGCTTCATCAGAATTGGTCTTTACGATCGAGGGCTTGGGAGGCGTTAGGTCGCATTCGCTTTGGGTATGGTGGCACGCCATTTTTCCTACCGAAATGACCCTTCCCAATGGTGGCGGCTGGAATGGCTTCTGCTCCACACCAGAAGTCTATGAGCTATTTGAAGAAAATGATGTCAGGAGATATTACGAGCATCCGTTGACAGAAGCCCACGGCTATAATGCAGGCTTCCTTACCGGGCAGCAGACCGATGCGGAAGGAAATCCCCTGACCGATGTGGTATTTACCAAGGAGGTGCCCAAGATAGTGGGCGCGACACTCTGGAATGGTTACCGGCCTGTAAAGTATATCCCTGATTATCAATATCCCGGAGCAGCAAACAATGATGTCGTCTTGCTTCGCTATGCAGACCTTTTGCTGATGAAAGCCGAAGCCTTATGGCGCAATGGAGATAATACCACTGCACTGGGAATCATTAATCAAGTCCGGGAGAGGAATAATATTGGTCCACTGGAAGAAGTGAATGCCCAAGTGCTGCTGGATGAGAGGGGAAGGGAGCTGTTTTGGGAAGGTCATCGTAGGCAGGATATGGTTCGTTTTGGGACATTCTTGGGAGAATGGACACTCAAGGAGGCCTCTGACCCGAAATACCTGATTTTCCCTATTCCACCCGCAGATGTACTGTCCAATCCGAATTTGGAGCAGAACCCTGGGTTTTAGTGCAGACTACCATGCTGGGTGAGGGGATTTGCTACCATAGCGCTAGCTCATCCCGAAAGTGCAGGATAGTGTTCAGGGTAGTCTGCTGTAATATTAGACCAAGGTACAGTGGAGGAATTCCGAAAAAATCGAAGTTGGAAAGATGAAAGTAGGTAAAGGACTTCGCTGCCTGTTCGGAGAAATCTACCAATAGTCCAGTTTTGCAATATTTCAATCAGTTATATCAAAATAGAATGCATAAACCGAAATTAACCTTATTGTTCCTGTTTGCCTTTTTGACAGGCTTGATGACAGATGTGATGGCCTTGGATATATGGGTGGCCAAGAATGGTGATGATGCCCACGAGGGTACTAAGGAGCGTCCTTTGGCGACTGTGCACATGGCGCTTCGCAAAGCAAGAGAGCTTCGCCGTTTACATGACCCGGCCATTGAAGAGGGAATTCATATCCTGGTGGGCGATGGTGTTTACCGATTTGAGGAGCCACTATTGATCCGTCCGGAGGATGCCGGGACAGCAGCTAGTCCCACCATCATCAAAGCCGCATCAGGAGCTCAGCCTGTTTTCTCAGGAGGGACAAAGGTGCTTGACTGGAACAAAGCCGCAGCCCTACCAGATGGACTTCCGGCAGCTGCAAGAGGGCAACTTTGGGTGGCGGATGTCCCCACTGTGGGCGGTCAGGAGCTGGAGTTTCGCCAGCTTTGGATCAATGGACAAAAAGCCAAGCGGGCAACCAACCTGTATGAAGGGGAACTGGACAGGATTCTATCCGTGGACAGTGCACGGCAGGAAATGTGGATTCCCACACCGAAATGGGATTTTGAGAACCTCGATCAATTGGAATTTGTCATTCACCAGTGGTGGGCCATTGCCAATCTGCGGGTGAAGTCAGTGGACGTGCAGGGCGAGAAAACCAAGCTGACCTTTCACCAACCTGAGAGCCGGGTCGAATTTCAACATCCTTGGCCTGCGCCATTTATCGATGCCAAGAAAGAATACAATGGTAATTCGGCTTTTTATTGGCAGGGAGCAGCAGAATTGCTGAGCCAGCCGGGAGAATGGTATCACGACAAGAAAGCAGGAAAGGTCTATTATTGGCCAAAAATGGGAGAAGATATGGAGGAGGTAGCCGCCATTGTGCCTTTTCTGGAAACGATCGTCCAGCTGGATGGTACAGCAGATCATCCCGTCAAGCATGTTGCATTTGAAGGTATTGGCTTTGAGCATGCGACTTGGCTGAGACCATCGCACCGTGGGCATGTGCCCTTGCAGGCTGGTTGGTACATTTTGGAAGCCTATAAGCTGAAGAAGCCCGGGACTCCCGATAAGGCCAGCCTTGAAAACCAAGCTTGGACAGGTCGACAGCCAGCAGGAGTAGCGGTAAATTATGCCCATAACATCCGCTTTGAGCGGTGCCGATTCGAACACATGGCCGCCACGGGACTGGACATGGTAGAAGGAGTCAGTGACAGTGAGGTTATTGGGAATGTGTTTAGGGACATTGGCGGCACAGGTATCCAGGCAGGGTACTTTGGCGGCCCAGACTTCGAGTCCCATTTGCCTTACAATCCCACGGATCGAAGGGAACTGGTCCATCACCTTACCATCGCCAATAATTATATCACTAACGTGACCAATGAAGATTGGGGATGTGTCGGCATCAGTATCGGATCCGCCCATGATGTCAATATTGAACACAACGAGGTAAGTGATGTCAACTACTCGGGTATTTGTGTGGGCTGGTTTTGGACCAAGACCATTACGGCAGCTAAAAATAACCGCGTCCATGCCAACCGGATTCACAACTTTGCGAAGCAGATGTATGACGTGGGAGGGGTGTACACCCTTTCTGCTCAGCCGAATACCGAAATCAGTGAAAATGCCATCTATGATCTACAGGAGGCACCGTATGCCCACATGCCGCACCATCACCAGTACATTTATTTTGATGAAGGCTCGTCCTATATCCGTGCCATTGACAACTGGACAGAACGGGACAAGTTTTTTTCCAACAGCCCAGGACCTGGCAATAAATGGGAAAACAACGGCCCTGATGTGGATATGGCCATAAAAGAAAAGGCGGGACTGGAAGAAGCTTATAGGAATATCAAGTAGCTAGTATTGAATATTGAGATGTGAGACTTGAGACAAATTCCTCCCCGCCGCGGCGGGGAGGTTAGGTGGGGTTATTTTGGAGCAAAGAGAAACACAATAGGATTTTAGTAAATGACTAGCGATTACAATAATTGACAATGAAATCTACTATTAATCCGGTCAACACTAATCAGGGACGTACAAATGAAACAAACAAACTACCAACTTTTTGATTTTTTGGATTTCGATCCTGAACGACTGGGTGTCGCTACAGACCGGTTGTGGCGTGCTGGAAGGCCATTGGCGATCGAACAGTCCGGCAAAGGAATCATTGTGCATGTGCCTTTTCATTGCCAAAAACCAACGGTGGATATGCAGCCTGATCCGGAGGTGGAGGCTCAGTCTTTTGAATTGCATATACGGGCCTATGGAGAGCGGATTTTGCGGGTGACAGCAGCGATGGGACAAAAGATACATGAAGAATCTCCCATGTTGGAAATGGCCAGCGATGTAAAGGAGAGCCCCTTGTCTATAGAAAAAGCAGCAGAAGAATGGATCATCAGGGACGATAGGCAAGTGGTACGGGCGATCATTGACCTGTCTGCACCGACGATCGACTGGTGGAGCGATCTACTGCCTGCTCCTGAGCCGACGTTTCAAGCTACCTTTTTCCCGGATGGCAAGAAAGCGGTAAACATCAGTAGCCAAGACCAGTTTTTCCCAGGAAGAGTAGATGCCATGGGACTGGCCATGATTTCCGTGGAAGGAAAGCCGGCGAAGGCCAGCCTTTCATTGGCAGCACAGCCAGGCGAAAAGTTTGTGGGTACTGGTGAGCGTTTTACCAAAATGGACCTGTCGGGCCGGACTTTTCAGCTGAAAAACCAAGACGGGCAAGGCGTCAATAACAGAAGAACGTATAAAAACATCCCTTTTTATCTATCTAGTGAAATGTACGGGATGTTTCTCCATACTTCGGCCTATGGTAAGATTTCCTTGGCCGATCATAGCACCCGATCAGTACAGATGCTAGTGGAAGAACCACTGGCGGACGTGTTCTTGTTGGGAGGGGAAAACCCAAAAGAAATACTACACCATTACCGAAGGTTGACAGGTTTTCCTGCCATGCCACCATTGTGGAGTTTTGGGGTTTGGATGAGTCGTATGACTTATTTTTCTGCCAATGAGGTAGAAGAAATATGTGATCGCTTGCGGGTCGAAAAATTCCCTTGTGACGTGATCCATTTGGATACGGGCTGGTTTGAGACGGACTGGTTGTGCGAATGGAAATTCAATGCTGAGCGTTTTCCAGATCCAAAAGGATTTGTCCAAAAACTGAAGCAGCAGGGGTACAGGGTGAGCCTTTGGCAAATGCCGTATATCGCCGCCAATGCCATTCAGCACGATGAGGCAAAAGCCAATAAGTATATCGGCCCATTAAAAGAAAGCAAAGTGCAGGGCGGTTCCAATTTCAGTGCCTTGGACTATGCGGGGACGATAGATTTCACCTATCCACCAGCGGTAGATTGGTACAAGGGCCTATTGAGAGAATTGCTGGAGATGGGTGTGACCTGTATCAAAACGGATTTCGGAGAAGAAATCCATTTGGATGCTACGTATCACAATATGCCAGCTGAGCTACTGAACAACCTATATGCTTTACTGTATCAAAAGGCGGCCTTTGAAGTGACCGAAGAGGTGGCTGGTGACGGTGTAGTGTGGGCACGTGCCGGGTGGGCAGGATGTCAGCGGTATCCGATCCACTGGGGAGGAGACGCCGCGGCCAGCTGGGACGGGATGGCCGGATCGCTAAAGGGCGGATTGCACCTTGGCTTATCGGGCTTTGGTTTCTGGAGCCACGATGTACCGGGATTCCATGGGGTGCCCAATTTTATGAATTCAGTAATTCCCGATGACTTGTATGTGCGGTGGACACAGTTTGGTGTCTTTACTTCCCATATACGGTACCACGGGACTTCCAAAAGAGAGCCCTATCATTATCCCGCTATTGCGGATACTGTCCGCAAATGGTGGAAGCTGAGATACCTGCTACTGCCCTATATCCTAGAGCAAAGTCGCTTATCGATCCAATCAGGAATGCCTGTTTTGAGGGCTATGCTGCTTCATTTTCCGGAAGATCCCTTGTGTTGGCATTTGGATGACCAGTATTTCTTTGGAGATGATTTCTTGGTGGCACCCGTGATGAACAGCGAAAATGCCCGAAGGGTCTATCTTCCAGAGGGGGATTGGGTGAATTTCTTTACTGGAGTAAGCTCAGGAGGTTCCCAGTGGATAAATATGGAAAACATCCCGATGGAGGAAATGCCGGTATGGGTCAGAGCAGGTGCAGAGATACCAGTTTACCCTGAAGAAATTGCCTGCACGGATGAAATGGATATGGACAAAGCAAAAACACTGGTGATCGATGGGGGATTTAAAGGAATTTGGAACGATTGAAGGATGGGACACAGATGACGTGGACAAAGCGGATTTTCTCTGAGGACTTGGCTTTAATTGCGTGAAACTATGCCTTTACACGCTACAGCCGCAGAGACGGCACCAGTGTCATCTTCTTTTCGCTAATGCACAGGGTAAATAAATGAGAAATAATAAGTAAGAGAGCGTCGATGTTGGTCCTGTATTGTTGTCGGGATAAATCCAAGATGTAACATAACCATCTAATGTCTTGAGTCTTCCCTCTTAAAAACTAGTATCTAAACATCTTAAAAATAAATGACAAAGGAAGGAAAGCTAAGGTTGGGGATTTTGGGCCTAGGGGAAGGGCGGAGTACGATATCTGCCGCCCTGAACAGCCAAAAGATCCAGCTGGTACAGATCTGTGACCGTAACGAGGAACTGTGTAAGCAGCGGGCAAAAGAATTCGATTTTGCCCATTATACCACACGGTATGAAGACATGCTGGAAAATGAAGGTATCGATGCGATCGGGATCTATACACCGGATAAGCTCCATGCTTCCCATATCAAAATGGCCATGGAGCATGGCAAGCATGTCGTGTGCACCAAACCGTTGTTGGATGATCTCAAGGATGCCAAGGAATTGATAGCGCTGCAAGAGAAAACCGGTAAGCGCCTTTTTGTAGGGCAAAGCAGTCGGTTTTTTGAGCCGATGAAGCGGCAGCGGGCAGACTATAAAAAAGGCTTGATCGGGGATTTGATCACCGTGGAGGCTTACTACCATGCCGATCACCGATGGTTTTTGGAGAAACCATGGGCCTTGGAGCCGGCTTTTAAGTGGCTATACGGTGGGTTGAGCCATCCGGTGGATTTTATCCGGTGGTATTTGCCGGAGATCGAGGAAGTGATGGGCTATGGTATGCTCAGTGCCAATGGCCAAAAAGGAGGATTGAAAAATCCAGACACGATGCACTTTATCTATAAGGCCAAGGACGGGCGCATCGCAAGGGTCTCGGGAGCCTATACGGGGCCGGTGCAGCCAGCATTGAGGGACAGCGAAATGAGCTGTATCCTGAGAGGTACTGAGGGCAGCAGCCAGGGAGATTATATGGAACTGCGCTATGCAATCACGGACAACACAGGCGAGGAACAAGTGGTGACCTGGGAGCATAAGTCCAAGCACTATTTCCGTTTTGAGGGGAAAAGCCACCATGCGGGAGAATACAATAATTACTTGGAGCACTTTGCCGACAGCATCCACTACGATTTTGTGGCCTATCCAGACCTAACAGAAGGGATTGGTACCATCGCCCTGCTGAAGACCATGGAGAAAAGCCTGAACACCGGCCAACCAGAAAAGGTAGCCGATGTAATTGCTGAATTTGGCCTGGAAAAATACCTGAAAAGGGAATGATCCCCGAATACCAAAAGCTAAAAGAGTCAAGTATCGAGATATAAGTCTCAAATCTCACTACTCACGTCTCACTACTCACTACTCAAATTAACAACCATTTAACCAATAACAACCATGAGCAAAATCTTATCAGACGAGCAATTAAATCAGTTTCAAGAGGATGGTTTTTGTATAGTCAAAAATGTCATTCCCAAAGAACTACTAAAGCGACTACAGGAGGAGTGTCAGCGTTTTATGAAGGAAAAGGATGATGAAATGGACCGCAAAGGTGTGGAAGTAGACGAGATCAACCACAAGGGAAAGCGTTATTTTATAGCCCTTCGTTACAAAGATAGCGAAACCATGCAGGACCTGATCTTTGGCAAGGAGATGGAGGAAATCACCCGTAAAATCCTTGGTGAAGATGTTTACCTTTTTTTGGAGCAGTTTGTCGTCAAGGCTGCGGATAAAGGCATGACCTTCAGCTGGCATCAAGATTCGGGTTACCTTGATTTTGAGCACAAGCCATATTTATCGGTTTGGTGTCCTCTTGATGATGTCACAGAAGAGAATGGTACCGTGTACCTGCTGCCTTATAAGGATGCCGGCACCAAAGACAGAATTGACCACGAGCTACAAGAAGGAACCAACGATAAGGTAGGTTACTTCGGAGATAACCCAGGCATCCCTGCCATTCTCAATGCGGGCGATGTGGCGTTGTTTTCCAGCACTTGTTTTCACCGCAGTGGCTCCAACAAGACCGGGAAATCCAGAAGGGTGCTCTTGATCCAGTATTCTGCCGAACCGATCATGAAAGGGGAAAAGCCACTGTACTGGGCAGATCCTTTTGTCGTGAATGGCGAACGCAAAAAAGAGGTACCCGCATAAATTACTAAAATCCTCATTGTGAGAAGACGGAGCCTGTCCCGGTACACATTGGGAATGAAGCCATCTTATCTACAAAAGGCGAGATGGCTGCATCAGGGGCTCCCTCCCTATGGCGGATGACAGGCTTGCAATGACGCTTATTGAATAATTTCGACCCAAAAACACCCATGGAAATACATGAAATACTCCAGCCGCTGGATTTTGCGGTGGTTGGTCTTTACTTAGTGACCCTGATAGGCATAGGCTATTGGGTGAGTTTTAAGAAAAAGCGTGATGCCAATGAAAACCTGTTTTTGGCAGGGAATTCCTTGGGATGGCCCAGCATTGGTTTTACCATGTGGGGCACCAACGTCGGTCCGTCCATGCTGATCGCCTCGGCCAGTATCGGCTATACCACTGGTGTGGTAGCGGGGAATTTTGCTTGGTATGCGTTTATCTTTATTTTCTTACTGGCAGTGGTTTTTGCACCACGGTATTTGGGCGCTCGGGTGCAGACTCTTCCGGAGTTTATGGGAAAGCGTTTTGGCAATTCCACCCAGAATATTCTTGCCTGGTACACGATTGTTACTGTGCTGATTAGCTGGCTGTCCTTGACGCTCTTTGCCGGGGGGATTCTGATTCGCCAAATATTGGATTTGCCGCTTTGGCTTTCGGTGATTATCCTGATTCTTATTGCGGCTTTTTTTACCATTGCCGGGGGGCTGAAGGCCATTGCCTATACCAATGTGTTTCAGATGGTACTACTGATTTTGGTATCACTGGCACTTACGCTGACAGGGCTGTATAAAGTCGGGGGAATAGGGGAATTGATTGCCCAGACGCCGGGAGAGTATTGGAATTTACTGTTGCCCGCAGATGATCCCAGCTATCCGTGGATTGCCATTGCGCTGGGGTATCCGGTGATGGGTGTCTGGTTTTGGTGCACGGATCAGTCCATGGTGCAGTCCGTCTTGGGCGCAAAAAACCTCAAGGAAGGCCAACTGGGAGCCAATTTTACAGGCTGGCTCAAAATACTGGACGTAGCATTGTTTATCATTCCCGGGATCATTTGCTATGTCTTGTTTCCAGATCTTGACAATCCCGATGAAGCGTACATGACCATGGTGACCAAGCTGTTTCCGGTGGGGATGACGGGACTGGTCATGGCGGTGTTGATCGCCGCATTGGTGAGTACAATTGATTCGGCACTGAATGCGCTGAGCACCGTGTTTACCATGGATATCTACGTGAAAAAGTACCAACCAGATGCCAGCCAAAAGCAGATCATCACGATCGGCAGGGTGGTGACCGTCTTGGGAGCCGTGATAGCTATTTTCCTGACCTTGGCCATTGACAGCATCAAAGGGCTAAACCTGTTTGATGTTTTTCAGTCTATTTTGGGCTTTATTGCTCCGCCGATGTCTGTGGTGTTTTTGTTTGGCGTGCTTTGGAAAAAGACCACGACAAAGGCCGCCAATACCGTTTTGATCTTCGGAACCATTTTGAGCTTGGGCATAGGCGTGCTGTATCTCTGGGTATTTCCCAATGCGGAATATACCTTCTGGCCACATTTCCTGCTGCTTTCGTTTTATATCTTCGTGTTTTTGGCCGCATTGATTGTGGTCATCTCCTATGCTGAACGTAACCGAAAGGACCTTTACGTGAGCACATTGGACTATGGCACCATTCCCAAGTTGCCGAGTAAGGTCAAATGGCTATGGATTGCGCTGATCATTGTGATGGTGGGGATGTATGTGGTGTTTAATGGGAATTAGTAGTGAGACTTGAGTATTGAGATATGAGTCTTGAGTCTTGAGATTTTAGAATCCAAGTTCCCCCCGGGTTGTGCTGGGTCTCTGCCCCAGCACTGGCAAGTTTTGAGTCTCTGACTCAATTAAGCTGTTCCAGATTTGTAATCCCCTTGGCACCGAGTATGACTTATTGGATACCTGTTTTGGGCCTTCTACTTAAGGTAAAACCTTCCCGAGCGTAGCCGGAAAGGCTATATCGAAGTCTTGATGCACCATGTGGGCTTAGCATCTCACCACTCACTACCGACCAAAGCAGGAATGTACAGGATAAACGTCTGCCGATATCCTTGCAGTTTTAAAGAGATCAGCCAGTGACGTCGCTCAAGAAGACAGAAAGAGCCCACGGGAAGCGTATCGGCAGACTGTTGACCGTCGTCAGTGGACGATTTCTAAAGTAGACCCTTGTAGGCTAAGGGAAATACGACGGATAAGTTGGAAAATAAAATAACCACTCAGAAGAAAAACAATAAACCTCAGATGGAAACCCGAAAATATACCATTCTCTTATTACTTTTCGTGATGTGCTTTGCTACTGCAGCGGCACAGGCACAGGAAAAAGTCCCTCAAGCCACTTGGATATGGTATCCTGGAGATTATGAGATTTGGCTGAGCAATAAAATGCAAGCCCGAAGAACTGAGCGGGGTGCTTTTTTGCCCCCATTGTGGCGGTATTACAGCCCCTATGCGCTGGTGACCTTCAGGAAGGAATTTACGCTTCCTGCCGAAGATGAAATCTCCATCTTTACAGAGGGGCAGTTTAAGCTTCAGATAGATGGAAAGCAGCAGCATGGAACGTCACAAAAAATCACCATTCCTGCCGGAAAGCACAGCATTGTCATCAAAGTCTATAACCAAGAGCGTGTGCCGGCAGTGTTTATCGAAGGGGATTACTTGGTGACAGATGACAGTTGGAAGGTGACCTTTGAGGATAAGGAATGGATCGATGAGACGGGCAAAGCTTCCGATCAGTCCGGTACCAACTGGGAGGCGGTAGGAACCTGGGATTTCAATGCCCCTGATGATTTGCCCTCTGAGTTTAGGCTGGCCACCACCCCACAATATGCCAAAGAAGTGAAATCCGTAGGAGACGGTGAATTGGTCGATTTTGGTAAGGAAACCTTTGGTTATATCCAATTCCATGGGCTGAAGGGAGAAGGAAAGGTCAATGTCTATTACGGGGAGTCCAAAGAAGAGGCGCTGGACAGTGCCTATTGCGAAACATTGGATTATCTCAGTTTTGATGGGAGCCAAGCGGAGACGTACACCATTGAAGATTCCAAGGCGTTTCGTTACGTGCAGGTGCAGCCTGGTTCCGGAGTAAGCTACGATTCCGTGTCGATGCTTTATGAATACTTGCCAGTGGAATACCGCGGTGAATGGAATTCCTCAGATGAGCTATTGAACGAAATCTGGGATGTCTCGGCCTATACCATGCACCTCAATACCCGGGAGTTTTTCTTGGATGGCATCAAGCGTGATCGGTGGATATGGTCAGGCGATGCCTACCAGAGTTACCTGATGAACTATTACCTGTTTTTTGACAATGCTTCCGTGCGCAGGACGCTGCTGGCATTACGCGGCAAGGAGCCTGTGTCCAGTCATATGAATACCATTATGGATTATTCCTTTTATTGGTTTGTAGGAATATATGATTATTACCTGTACTCCGGTGATGAGGAATTTATCAAGAATTTCTATCCCCGCATGGTCAGCATGATGGATTTCTGCCTAGAGCGGAGAAATGAAAATGGGATGATGGAAGGATTGCCGGGCGATTGGATTTTTATCGACTGGGCAGATGGCTTGAGCAAGCAGGGTGAAGTGAGTTTTGAGCAGATGCTACTGGCCAGGAGCTTGGAAGCCATGGCAGTAAGTGCTGAGATCGCAGGTGATAAGGAAGGGCATCAACACTACCAAAAGCTGGCTGATGAGATGAAAGAAAAGCTTTTTGAGGTGTTTTGGTCATCAGACCGCGAAGCCATCATGCACCAGCGTGTAGATGGAGAGGTGCTTGATAATGTCACCCGCTATGCCAATATGTTCGGGATATTCTTCGATTACTTTTCCGATGACCAAAAGCAAGCCGTCAAACAGGCCGTATTGCTCAATGACGAGGTGCAGAAAATCACCACTCCGTATATGCGGTTTTATGAGCTGGAAGCGCTTTGTGCGATGGGTGAGCAGGAATTTGTCCTTGATGAAATCCGTGATTACTGGGGGGGATGCTGGATTTGGGAGCTACTTCCTTTTGGGAAAAATACGACCCCAATGAGTCAGGTACAGAGCACTTGGCGATGTATGGGAGACCTTATGGCAAGAGCCTCTGCCATGCCTGGGGAGCTAGTCCGATTTACCTCTTCGGGAAATATTACCTAGGCGTAAAACCACTTTCGGCTGGATATGAAACGTATGAAATTCGTCCAGCATTGGGAGGATTGGAGTGGATGGAAGGAAAAGTGCCCACGCCAAACGGTGATATTGCCGTGCACTGTTCCACAAAGGAAATCAAGGTTTCCTCGGACGAAGGCCAGGGAATCCTGAAGTTTAAAAGTAAGTCAAAGCCGAAGACCGACCAAGGTGAGATCAAGGCATTGGGGAATGATGAATATGAATTAGTACTGGCTGCAGGGAAAGAATATGTGGTGAAGTATAAGGCGGTAAAGTAGTCCCGAGATTTCGGGAACCGTCATCGCGAAAAATGTAATAAATAGAATCAAAATATAATGATCAAATCAAGACGTATTAACAAGCTGATTTTGGGGCTGGCAGCCATCTTTGTGATGTCCGGGGTGAAAGCCCAGAAAACGGAAGTCCAGTACCTATCAGGTAAAGGCTATCAGGACACCAAGGAATGGGAGTTTAAAATTTCCGGAGGCCGAAACAGTGGCGAGTGGAGCACGATCAGCGTGCCTTCGGTGTGGGAGCAGGAAGGCTTTGGGAAGTACCAATATGGCATCAAATTTTACGGCAAGCCATTTCCCGATGGGATCGCCGATGAAGTGGGGCAATACAAATACGCCTTCGAAGTACCCCGGGGATGGGAAAATAAGCTGGTAAGAATTGTTTTTGACGGCTCCATGACCGACACAGAAGTGAGGGTCAATGGCCGTTCGGCAGGGGATAAGCATCAAGGAGCCTTTTACCGCTTTAAGTACGATATTACCGACTTGCTGAAGTATGGAAAAGAGAACCTGCTGGAAGTGACAGTGAGTAAAGAATCCACCAATGCCAGTGTCAACTTGGCTGAGCGCAGGGCCGATTATTGGAACTTTGGCGGCATTTTCAGACCGGTGTTCTTGGAAGCATACCCCGCAAAATTCATCGATCGCACCGCGATAGACGCGCAGGCCAATGGTGAATTCAGCGCCGAAGTCTTCCTCGGCAGCGCGAGCTCAGAAGACATGAAAGTGGTGGCCCAAGTGACCGATGAGGAAGGTAATGCTGTGGGGCAGCCAATGGAGAAGCCCATTACCCAAGGGGGAGACAAGGTGGTCTTGGAAAGTGCTTTTGACGGGATAAATCGCTGGACTGCGGAGACACCAAACCTATATCATATACAGTTTTCACTTTTTGATGGCGATGAGCTCGTGCATCAGACCGATGACCGCTTTGGTTTTCGTACCATTGAGCTGAAAGCCAGTGATGGGATATATGTCAATGGCCAACGGGTGCTGATGAAGGGGGTGAATAAGCACAGCTTTTGGCCAGAATCCGGGAGGACACTTAATAAAGAACTTAATTATGCCGATGCCAAGTTGATCAAAGAAATGAACATGAATTCGGTGAGGCTTTCCCATTATCCATCTGATCCTGAGTTTTTGGATGCTTGTGATGAATTGGGGCTTTATGTGCTCCACGAGTTGGGCGGCTGGCATGGTCACTATGACGAAGCCATAGGCATGAAGCTGGTGGAATCCTTGGTGACGCGTGATGTCAACCACCCCAGCGTGATCTTCTGGGACAATGGCAACGAAGGAGGCTGGAACACGGAATTAGATGATGAGTTTGCAAAGTGGGATCCTCAAAACCGCCCTGTGCTGCATCCGCAGCAATTGCTCAACGGTGTCGAGACGATGCACTATCGCTCGTACGGCGAGACGGAGGAATATTTCAGAGGTGACTATATCTTTATGCCAACGGAATTTTTACATGGCCTGTATGATGGCGGCCATGGTGCTGGCCTGTATGATTACTGGGAAATGATGCGCAAACATCCCCGAAGCGGTGGTGGTTTTCTTTGGGTTTTTGCCGACGAGGGAATTGCCCGTACCGATCAGGATGGCCGTATCGATAATCAGGGTAATTATGGGGCAGACGGTATAGTAGGTCCTCATCATGAAAAAGAAGGAAGTTTCTTTACCATCAAGGAAGTATGGTCGCCAGTGATGGTGATGCACGAAGATCAGTTGGCGAGTGACTTTGATGGTGTTTTTGAGGTAGAAAACAGGTATGATTTCACCAACTTGAATGCCTGTACTTTCGAATGGGCTCTGGCGGAATTCTACAGCCCTGAGGCAGGCCAAAGTGGCCACAAGGTAACCAAGTCTGGAGAACTGAAAGGCCCTGATGTGGCAGCACATGAAGCGGGGAACGTGTCCATACCGTTGCCGTCAAATTGGCAAGCGGCCGATGTACTTTACCTTACCGCAAAGGATCCGGAAGGCAAGGAGCTATGGACTTGGCATTTCACATGGGAGCAGCCCCAGCAGTATTTACAGGCAGGTGCTGGAGCAGTGGAGTTGGAGGAGCGCGCTGCAGGCTATGTAGTGTCTTCTGGAGAACTGGAAGTGGAGTTTAGCAAAGAAAATGGACAGATCTCTTCTGTTAAAACCGGTGGAAAAGCTATTTCTTTTGGGGGAGGACCACGGTTTGTGGCTGCCAGAAGAGGAGACCGAACCTTGGACGGAACGGTAGACCCTGATTTCGAAAAAGGAATGGACAGGATTTATAAAGAACTGGACTTGGAGCAAGAACTAAGGACGGTCACAGCAGGCAAGGACGGTGACAATGTAGTGATCAGCGCTAGCTGTTTTGGCCCACTGCAAGAGGTGGAGTGGACGATTCAGCCCGGAGGATTGGTGCAGCTGGATTATGCGTATGAATACAACGGTGTTGTTGAATTGATGGGGGTGTCGTTTGATTATCCAGAAGACAAGGTAAAAGCGATCCGTTGGCTTGGAGAAGGGCCCTATCGCTCTTGGCAAAACCGGATTCATGGCACTACTTTGGATATCTGGGGAAATGATTACAATGACCCTATTCCCGGCGAGTCCTTTACTTATCCTGAGTTTAAAGGGTATTTCCACGATTGGCATTGGGCTGCATTGGAGACAGAAGAAGGTCACATCTACATGGCCAATGACCAGGCGGATAATTACCTGGGCGTGTTTACCCCTAGGGATGGCAGGGATGCCCTTTTGTACACTTTGCCCCAGACTGGGCTGGCTGTCTTTGATGTGATTCCCGGAGTGAGAAACAAGGTGAACGCCACCGATCTGGTCGGTCCATCATCTCAGCCGCAGCATGTGAGCGGCCCGAAGCAAGGCAGGGTTTATTTTAAATTTAAGGCGCATTGATCGCTACCCTTAACTGGAAGTCAGAGACAGTGGGACAACCAACAATTTTCAAATCTTTTAATTTTCCAATGATATGATCAAAAACACCAACGACGGAACGAACGCAGCCCCTTATCTAAGGGTGGACATGAATTATGGCGGATGCAATGATTTGCCTGACTTTTCCACAGGACCCAAAGGGGATGATAGGGAGAAGCATGAGGCCATCAAGCAAGCGGGCTTTCAGGGGATTCAAGATGGGGATCCAGCTCTTTGTAAGAAGCTGGGATTGGAGTTGACTGGTCACGCACGGATGAATGAAGTGGGAGAGCTGGATGAATTACTGCCCAAGTGGAAGGACGATGGCTATAACTGTGCCACGCTCCATGTGGGCTGGGGAATGGAGGGTGATGCTGAAGTGGATAAATTGGTAGAATATGTGCTGAACAGTGCAGTAAAATTTAAGCTGCCGATCTATATCGAAACCCACCGGGCGACCATCACCCAGGATATGTGGCGAACCGTAGAGCTGACCAAGCGTTTTCCGGAGATTCGTTTTAATGGTGATTTTTCGCATTGGTACACCGGCCAGGAAATGGTCTATGGTGGGATTGAAAACAAGTGGGAATTTATCCAGCCGGTAGTTGACCGTGTCCGGTTTATGCATGGCAGAATAGGGAATCCTGGTAGTATCCAAGTGGATGTGGGCGACGGTCAAGGCCAAAGCTATGTGGGGCACTTCAAGGAAATGTGGACCCGGGCGTTCCAGGGCTTTTTGAAATCCGCTGGAGCAGGAGATTTTATCTGTTTTGCCGTAGAGCTGTTGCAAGCAGATATTTTCTATGCCCGGACCTTTAAGAACACCAATGGTCAGCCACAAGAAGAAGGCGATCGATGGCAGCAGGCATTACGCTATAAGCAACTGGCGGAGGAATGCTGGAAAAAGGCATTGGAGCGGGAAGTATGAAGATAAAAGTCCGAGGTTTTTTTGAGCGCTGTAGCTTGTCAGGTACTGAATATAAGGTTTGGGCCAAGATGTTAGCGATTACTGGTTTTGGATACCAGTTGAAATAAGGCTTCAACGGATGTTTAGATGGGCGATTAAATTATGAAAAAAACGTTCATAATTTAATATTAGCGCCTAAATAGTGTAGAAATTGATGTGATAGAATAAAAAGGTTTTATATTAAGATGGAAGAGAAAAAGCACTTAGTGCTTTTAGCGATTCAGCGAGAAATATAAAGCCATGAAAATACAACTTATCGGTGCGGGAGGTATTGTGAAGGATGCGCATTTGCCGGCATATAAAATTGCTGGATATGAGGTGGAGGGAATTTTTGATCTTAACGAAGGAAAAGCTGCTGCGCTTGCGGAGGAGTTTGGGATTCCAGGTGTATTTGCTTCTCTGGATGAATTGGTCGCTCATGCCGGTGAAAATTCCGTTTTTGATGTGGCAGTACCGGGGAGTGCTGTGTTGGAGGTGTTGGAAAAGCTTCCAGATGGTGCCGTGGTATTGATCCAGAAGCCGATGGGCCAAGATTTGGCGGCAGCCAAAGCTATCTTGGCCCTTTGCAGGAAAAAGCAGTTGAAGGCAGGAGTCAATTTTCAGATGCGCTATGCACCCTATATCCAGAAAGCCCGTGAAATCATCGATTCTGGTCAAATAGGAGAGCTTTGTGATATAGAAATCAAGATCAATGTCTACACTCCTTGGCACCTTTGGGATTTTTTGTTTACGGCAGCGCGAGTGGAGATTTTGTACCACAGCATCCATTATGTGGATTTGGTCCGATCATTTTATGGCAATCCCAAAAAGGTATACGCCAAGACCATCAAGCACCCAAAGATGTCCCAATTGGCCTCAGTGAAGACGAATATCATTATGGACTACGGCGAGCTGAAAGGCGCCAATATCCTGACCAACCATGCCCATGAGTTTGGTCAGAAACATCAACAGTCCTACGTGAAATTGGAAGGAACAAAAGGGGCCATTATGATAGAAATGGGGTTGATGAAGAATTATCCAGTAGGCACTGCGGATAAATTCGAATATGTGGTGATGGAAGAAGGAAAGGAACCTGAGTGGAAAGAGGAATCCATCGAGGGAACTTGGTTTCCACATGCTTTTGTAGGCTCGATGGCCGAGATGAAAAAGGCCTTGGAAAACCCCAAGTATATTCCTGACAATAGCGTAGAGGACTGCATCTACACCATGGCCTGTGTGGAGGCCGCCCACCAGTCCAACGAAGTGGGAGGAGTGGAGCTGTCCACGGATTAGGCAAATTGACAAAAAGCGGCCTGAAAATCTCCCGGGTTTTTTGCTTCAGGTTTGAAGATTTTTGACTACAAATATGTTTTTTTCATAAACTTTTTATATCGTTATTACGTGATTATAAGTCTAATACTCTAGTAATTATGAACGCAAAGTTGACATTATCAATCGAGAAAGAACTAATTGAAGAGGCAGAAAAGTATGCGGCTGGAAAAGATGGAAATCTTTCTGAAATTGTGGAAAACTATCTGAAATACCTGATCTCAAAAAGGGGAAAAACCACCCCAACAAAAATTCAATCTAATAGGGTCAAAAAGCTTCAAGGTATTCTAAAAGTTGATGCTGATTATGATTATAAAAAGATCCTAAAGGAGGAGAAAGTAAAAAAGTATGGCCACTAAGTTATTTTTGGACACTGATGTAATTATCGATTTTTTAATTGATAGAAGGCCTCATTCGATATATTCAGCTAATATTTTTGACCTTGCTGAAGAAGGAAAGTTGATCTTATATATCTCCTCCTTATCAATCAGTAATATTCACTATATCATAAGAAAGGTTCTTGGCCAGCAAAAATCCCGTGAAGTAATACATGAAATTATGTCCATGGTAGAGGTTTTAGAGGTTTCCAAGTATCATATTCAAAAAGCACTTAAAAGTTCTATAAAAGATTTTGAAGATGCTATTCAGCATGAGGTGGCCTATGAAGAAAGTGCGATCAAGGCAATTTTGACAAGAAATATAAGGGATTATAAAAATGCCTCCCTGTCCATTTTTTCACCGGAAATGTGGTGTAATGATCTTTCAGACTAGGCAATTCTCATTTGTATACTTATTCGCTATGTGAGAAGCTGTAGCCTGTAAATCTCCCGGGGTTTTTGCTTCAGGTTTGAAAACCGAGCATTAGTCTTTTAACCTTCCAATCTTAAAATTTCCCAATACCCAATCCACAAGCAGGTAAGTTCAGGATGCTGATATAAAGTGTCTTAGTTACATTTGTGTTAATAGGGTTTTATTAGGTTTTTAAGTAGGATGGGGGGATTTCTCCCGTCTTACTTTTTTTATCACCTACCTCATGACCTTTTCCCTCCTACATTTTATGGAAAGAATTTCAGCAACATACTATATCGAAACACCTTATGAGGTGGAAGCGGCGGCTCAGGTATTGGCTGGGGAGCAATCCTCGGGGACTTTTGTAGCAGTACCCGGTGAGACAGCCGAACTGAAGCAGCGCTTTGCTGCCAGGGTGGAGTCCATCGAAAAGTTAGAAACCGTCAGCCATCCAGCCATACCGGGTGCAGTATCAGCCAGTGGACAGTATCACAGGGCCATCATCACGGTATCTTGGTCTATTGAAAATTTTGGGTACAATCTGCCTACGATGATATCGACCCTGCAAGGAAACTTGTACGAAATCACCCAGTTTACAGGCTTGAAATTAATGGATTTGGAAGTGCCTGCTTCCTTTGCGGAGCACTTTGATGGGCCAGCTTTTGGGATCCAAGGTTGTAGGGAACTGACGGGTGTGGAAGAGGGGCGACCACTGATCGGGACGATCATCAAGCCAAGCATAGGGATGAGTCCTGAAGAAACCGCCACTTTGGTAAAAACCTTAGTGGAGGCGGGCATCGACTTTATCAAGGACGATGAACTGATGGGGTCAGCTGCTAATTCACCCTTTGGCAAACGTGTCGAGGCCATCATGAAGGTCATCAATGCCCATGCGGATAAATCGGACAAGAAAGTGATGTATGCCTTTAATATTTCTGATGAAATGGACAGCATGCAGCGCAATTATGATACGGTGGTGCAGCATGGAGGCACTTGTGCCATGATGAGCATCAATAGCGTTGGCTTGGCAGGCGTGAAAAAAATTTGCGACCGTAGGGAGCTGGCCATCCATGCCCACAGAAACGGCTGGGGAATGCTCAACAGGCATCCACTGCTGGGGATTGACTTCAGGGCATATCAAAAACTATGGCGACTTGCCGGCGTGGATCAGCTCCATGTGAACGGCATTAAGAATAAATTTTGGGAATCGGACGATTCCGTGGTACGATCGATTGAAGCGTGTTTGACGCCCATGTTGGGCGGCTATGAGGTGATGCCTGTGGTCTCTTCGGGACAATGGGGTGGCCAAGCGCCAGAAACGTACCGTCGAACCAATACCACTGATCTGCTTTATATGGCAGGAGGAGGTATAATGGCCCATCCTGCCGGCCCTGCCGGAGGTGTGAAGGCACTGCAGCAAGCTTGGCAAGCTGCTGTGGACGGCGTTTCCGTGGAGGAAGCAGCGAAAATCTATAAGGAATTTGGTCTGTCGGTAGAGAAATTTGGTCAATAATTATGCGAAAAGAGGCGGCACCATTGCTACTGGCCTATTATGGCGATGACTTTACTGGCTCATCCGATGCGCTGGATTTTTTGAGCAAAGCAGGAGTGAAAACGGTGTTGTTTATCGCTCCACCCACCCCTGTGCAATTGGAAAAGTATCAAGGCATTCAGGCCATCGGAATCGCTGGAATGACGCGTTCTATGGCGCCAGCGGAAATGGAAAGGGAGTTGGAAAGTGCCTTTGGGATGCTGAAGGAAACAGGAGCCCGGCAGGTGCATTATAAAGTCTGCTCTACGTTTGATTCATCACCAAAAATTGGCAGTATCGGAAAGGCCTTGGAAGTGGGCCTGGATGTATTCCAAACCCCATACGCCTCCCTCTTGGTGGCTGCTCCAGCGTTAGGACGCTATTGTGCTTTTGGGAACCTCTTTGCCCGGATGGGTATCGGGAGCCAAGGAGAGATCTATCGGCTGGACAGGCATCCATCCATGAGCAAGCACCCGACCACCCCTGCGGATGAGAGCGACTTGCGTCTTCATTTGGCCAAGCAGACGAGCCTAAAAGTGGGCTTGGTGGATTTGTTGGAAGTGGAAAATGGTGGAAGCCTTTTGGAAAAAGCATTAGATCGGGAGGTGGCGAAGGGGGCTAAAATAGTGCTTTTTGACGCCATGTATTCAAGGCAAATGGCAGGCATCGGACAAATGATCGATGAAGCGGGCAAGGATAAAATACATTTCTCCGTGGGGTCTTCAGGAGTAGAAATGGCCTTGGGTGACTATTGGAAAGAAAAAGGTATTCTCCAACAGGGTAAGGCTTGGGAAAACCCCGGAAAAGTAACGCCAATGCTCGTCCTTTCGGGAAGTTGTTCTCCTATTACAGAAGAGCAGATCGCCTACGCCCTCTCACGGGGATTTGAAGAAGTCTCGCTGGATCCAGAAAGGCTGGCCAAAGACCCCGAGGTGATCTTGGAGAATGCAGGGAAAGTGGTGGAGAAGATGAAGGGAGGAAAGAGTGTGATTGTTCATACTGCCTGTGGGGCCGATGATAAAAGACGAAATATTACACGAAAAATATTAATAGAACAGGGCATTGCTCCAGAAGATGTCAGTGCCAAAACGGCCGACTTCTTCGGCCATGCGCTAGGGGAAATTGCGCGAATGGCGGCAGAAGAATTCCCTTTTAAAAGACTCTTGATAGCCGGTGGAGACACCTCCAGTAAAGTGGCGAGAGCCCTTGGGATAGAAGCCGTGGAGATGATCGCTCCGTTGGTGCCTGGTGCCCCATTGTGCAAAGCGCACGCTCCCCAATCGCCCATGGATGGCATGGAGGTAAACTTCAAGGGTGGCCAAGTCGGGGCTGAAGATTACTTTGTACAGGTGATGGAGGGGAGGATTGGCGGATGACAGAAGTAGGGTGTCTTTTCGTCACACCTATAATCAACAAGGTTTTATCAAATTTTAACCAAAGATCACCTCAACTGCTCCCTATAACATTGGCAGCTAAATTAATAACCAATCACGACATAACTCAATAATCAACTACATGAAAACATTAGGACTTATACACACTTCAGCCACGCTGGTACCGATTTTCCAAGCGCTATGTGAGGAGCATTTGCCAGGTGTAAACGTGTTCAATATTGTCGATGACAGCCTGATCAAGGATGTCATCAGTAAAGGGGAATTGACGCCTCATACCGCCAGAAGAGTGGTGGATTATGTGGGTTCTGCAGAGGCAGCAGGTGCAGACCAGATCATGGTGACCTGTTCATCCATCGGTGCAGCGGTAGAAGCCGCGGCGGACTTGACTCAGGTTCCCGTACTGCGCGTAGACCAACCCATGGCTGATTTGGCCATCAGGACTGGCGTCAAGATCGGAGTGGTAGCGACTTTGCCTACTACCTTGGAGCCTACATCAGATTTGGTGAGAAGGAGGGCCAAGGTCTTAGGAAAAGATATTGTGCTGACGTCCAAATTGTGTGAGGGAGCTTTCGAAGCATTGATGGGAGGTGCTCCTGAAAAGCACGATGAGATGGTGGCCAAAGCACTTAAAGAACTTGCCTCAGAGGTGGATGTCATCCTCTTGGCACAGGCATCTATGGCCAGGGTCGTAGCACAACTGGATGATGCGGATAAAAAAGTACCTATCGTGGCCAGTCCACCAGAGGCTGTAAAATACCTGGCGAGCCTAGGTAACATTAAGTAGGATTTCGGACGTGTAAATGTCAAATGTAGCGAAGGTGAAGTGAAGCTATCCCGTATACTGTGATCGAGCTTCCTTCACCACAATTTCAGCTCAATGATGCCAAAGCCGTTATCTTCTTTCTCACATAAAACCTTTTTACCTACAACATTCAACCCCAATAACCACTCCTATGCACAGGATTCGCAAGTTTATGCTAATGTGTTCCCCCGTTATTTTGCTGGTTTTTATCATTGCTTTGATATGGGGCTATACTGAGGTATGGCAAATCGCAGCAGTTGTTTTTTCAGTGGTATTATCGCTTGGCTTGGGGGCTACCGAAAAGTTTAAAGGATACCAATATACCGCCTGGATCATGACGGCAGTGGTGGCAGGAATGATTTACCCGAATGCCTTTTTGCAGTGGGGCGAGATTGATTTACGGAACAAATGGTTGATCTTGATTGTCGTACAGGCTGTGATGTTTGGGATGGGAATACAGATGAGCTTGCGTGATTTTTCTAACTTGGCCAGCACGGGAAAAGGTGTTTTGGTGGGGCTGCTTAGCCAGTTCAGCATTATGCCGATAGTGGGCTTTATGCTGACCAAGCTGTTTGATTTTGATCCTGAGATTGCCGCTGGAATTATCCTGATGGGGGCCTGTAGTAGCGGCTTGGCATCGAATGTCATGGTGTATTTGGCCAGGGCCAACTTGGTGCTTTCGGTGACGGTAACCGCTATGGCGACGATGCTGGCTCCGCTGATGACGCCTTTTTGGATGAAGACGCTGGCGGGAACGCTGATTGATATCAAATTTCTGGATATGATGTTGAATATCATTAAGATTGTATTGGTACCCATCGGAGCCGCCTTGCTGCATGATTACTTGAAGATGGCCGGTAAGGGAATGAAAAACCGTATTTATTTGCTAGCGATATTTTGCCTTGTTTACCTGCTGGCATTACCTCTTGGGCTTTGGCAGGTCTTTGTTGACATGATACCGGCAGAAATCTTACCATCTGTGGAGATTTTGAGCTTTTTTGTGGGAGCAGTGGTGTTTGGTGTAGGCTATCATTTATGCACGCGCCAATTTAAAAATCTGGATAAACTGATGCCTTATATTTCCATGTTTGGCATTGTGTATTTTACTACGGTAACTACCGCCGCAGGCAGGGACAATCTACTGCAAGTAGGAGCGCTGCTGTTTATGGCCTCGGTGATTCACAATGGATTGGGTTATTTCTTTGGCTACTGGCTCAGCAGGTTGCTTGGCTTGGGCATTCCTTCCGCCAGGGCCATGGCTTTGGAAGTAGGCCTCCAAAATGGCGGGATGGCCTCCGGTCTTGCAGGCTCTATGGGAAAGCTTGGCACAGTGGGCCTGGCACCAGCCGTATTCAGTCCTTGGATGAATATCACAGGGTCTATACTGGCCAATTACTGGCGAAAGAAGTCCCACAAGCAAGAGGCTGAGCGGGGTGAAAAATCAGATCCTCACAACAACTGACTTGGAAGCAATTTCAGCTCGCAATACCTGTGCCGTGGCGTAGATAGGCTAATGCATAAACCGGCTTCAATGCAGTTTAAATTAGTATTTATCTGGAAATATGGGTGCTATATTTTTTCCTTGTGCAGTTATTTTTAATTTCTTAACGCCCAATACCTGCAAGGTGGAGGCCGTTAAGAAAGGGAGTTGGCTCGCGTCGTGGAACAGCGAGACCCACTCGCTTTTAGGCCGTAGCCACCGAGTTGAACTAACTAATTCATTTCATACTTTTCTAACCAATTGTCACCGGCGATAATTTCTTCCATGCTTTTTCCAAAATGGGCTTCCAATAGCTCTTTTCTATAGGCACTGTACTCAAGGAGGATGTCTTTCTGTAATTCACTAATAGCCTCAGAATCATATGCAAAAATATCCCTTACCATGAGGTAATATGGTTCCGCTTTGTCATATTCTTGCTTGGCCATATGGATCTTGCAGCGCACGGAATAGAAGAGGTGTACGTTAAATTCTCCCAAACCATCATTACCCATTGGCAAATCCCTCACATCAAAAGCTCCCCAGATCAGTTGTTCTGCCTCATTGATTTTCCCCATTTTTAGCAGGTTAATTGCATAGAAAAACCGGGCGGTATAATTTTCCGGAAACCGCTCGATCCCTTGTTGTAGGATCTGGTAGGCTTCTTCTGTAGTGCTAAGCTCGTTCATTAAATTAGCCAATAAGTCATAAAGCTGGGGTACATCAGGGTGCTCTTTGAGCTTTTGGGCTACTTTATCGGTGAATTTCGCCAGTTTTTTATTGTCAGACAATTCAATTTCAGATAGCTCGGCTGTCAGGGGGGTGCAAACGTCAAATTCATCCAGAGTCATCGAGTCCCTGTCCATTTCACTATATATTACCAATTCATCAGCTTCTAATCGCTCTTCTGCAAATTCATCATTCATATGGACTTCCCCGAAGGTATCCAAATAGATTAAATCTGTCATCCCCAATAAAATAGTGGCTCCTAGATCCAATGGGGAAAGGTCCATGTCGTTATCGTCTAATTCATCCCCAAAGGGAATAGGGAAAATAGGAATATCATCGGAATCTTCTTGGAGGACATATTGGGTCCAGGCGAATTGCTTATCCCCTTTGGCTCCCATGTCTTTTGCAAACTCAAGCCCTTGATAAACAATATTATGAGCCAAATCGTAGTCAATCTCTACGAATGCTATTTCTTTGGGATTGTCTATGACTATGTCCAGCATTTCTCCGTCCACATTCACTTCAGCAAAGGAATCCTTTAACCCATTCTCCATCAGGTCAACTAAGTAGGAGGCAAAGGTGAACCTGCCATTATCATGCTTTCTGGATACCACCACATGGGCAAACATCCCCACCTCCCAATCTTCGTTTACCCAGCATTTATAAATGGGCAATGACCTGGCACGGGTTTTCAGGTAGGCTTTTGGAGAGAATTTAACTTGCTGTTTGTTTTTTGATTTCTTTTTGGCCACTTTTTCCGATGATTTTAGTTATTGGTCGAATTTAGATCTGAATAGAATAAGATCAAAAGTAAAAAGATAAACGAATGATCCCATCACCTGTAAATGGTAATATTGGAGATCTTTACAAAAATCATAAGCTGTCTATTTAGCAAAGGTGTGTGCAGGTAGCGTTTTGAAGGAAACGGTCATGGTATGGGTTGGTGGTAAAAGAGATAACTGGCAGATAAGTTGCTTATTTCGTTAATTTTTACGTTTTTTTAGCGAGTGATTTTTTATATCATTAACCCTTACTGCTAGCGTCTGTAGCATTATGGGATTTTGTACTAATCAGAAGTGTAGCAATTAATTTTAAACTTAAACGTAGCCAAATGATCCGTTTTATACCGTTGTTTTTTTGTTTTGTAATCTTTTGTGGGGCAAGCCTTGCCCAGACAGAGAGTGATGCTGTCATTAGAGTGGGGTTTACGGGCTCCCAGCCTTTTGTTATTCCCGGTACTGATTCTGATGGTATTTCGGTGGATTTATGGAGAGAGGTGGCATTTCAGGGTGACTTGGATTATGAATTGACCCACTTTGAAAATGTAACTTCCGGTCTTGACGCGGTCAAGAATCAAACGGTGGATGTATTGGTAGGCCCCATTACTATAAACTCTGACCGTGCCGCTAATGTGACATTTTCACAACCGTTTTTCGAAACGGAAATGGCCATTTTGGCACCGAAGATCGAGCAAGGTTTTTGGGATTATGTCAAGCCAATCTTCAGCACGACTTTTCTTTTTGGTGTGTTGGGACTGTTTTTTTTGCTTTCCATTGTAGGAGTACTGTTGTGGATGGTGGAGCGAAAGACCCTTACTCCAGAAGGGAAAAACAGCACCATCGGTGGTATCGGGAACGGTATCTGGCTGGCCATTGTGACGATGACGACAGTGGGGTATGGGGATTTGGCTCCCAAGACACTCGCTGGACGGGTTATTGTCGGTATGTGGATGATTATTTCCTTAATCACCGCCACTTCTTTTGTCGCTGGTATCGCCACGACGATTTCCCAAATAAAAGGCGAAGGCGATACTATTACTTCTTTACTTCATTTGGAAGGAAAAAAAGTGGCTGTTCCCGATAATCAAAAGATCATCGATAACATCACCACTGTAGGAGGAAGACCCGAGCCGGTAGCTAATATTAATGAAGGCTTTGAGCGCTTGTCCAATGGTGAGGTGGATGCGTTGGTATATGATGTGATCGCATTGGAATATACGTACCGAAGCCATGATGAAGGCCAATTTGTGCTGAGCAAAAAAAGGATTGTTCCCCAAAATTATGGATTTGCATTTCATGAGGCATCCAGTCTAAAGCGCTTGGTAGATATCGAAATCCTAAAGCTCAAAGAGTCCGGAGAGATCCAGAAAGTCATTGACAGGTGGGTCAATAGTGGTGAATAGTCGTTGGTGTTTTTAATTCAGAATTCAAGACATCGAAAAGGAATAGCGTAAGGATTTGATAACGACATTAGGGACATAGGACACAATAGGGAGGGCATCTAATTAGCTTGCTGTACCTGTAGTGCTTTTGTTGGATCAATAGGGTGCCACTAAGACACTAAGTTTTCAGGAATATAACAAGCTAAGTACACAACAAACCCCAATCCAACCCCCTTTTATCTGGATTCAGGATTGCAAATACTGAATAGCTCGGAGCAATTACCTTCTAACATTCCAACCTTCCCACTTGCTAACCCGGGTTTAACTCCCAACACCATGATAGCACAGGAAGGTAAAAACAGGGTGTTTTGTAATTTTATTGAGTTAAAAACTCGGTATATGCATTGGAATATCTATTTCAAACTTCATAACGAAGTACCAATGCATTACTCGGATTAAATGAGAAGTCTGCTTTAGGCAATTTCAATAAACTCGATGATGAATAGACAAATAACCTCCCTGTTTTTCCTGGTCCTGATGATAGGGCTAGAAAGCAGTTGCTCCTCTGAAAAAACCAATCAGTCCACTTCTTCTGAGAAGGCCCCACTGCCGGCAGTGACCGATTCGGTGATGCGGCAGGTGTATGAGGAAATCAAGACTCCCCATAAATACGGTTTGGTGAAGATTCCGCCCAGCAACGATTTAAAAATGGATTGCCCCAGTATTTTTAGGGATGGAGACAAATGGTATATGACTTTCCTGATTTATGGTGGGCGCGGCTATGAAACCTGGCTTGCCGAAAGTGAAGACCTGCTGCATTGGGAGGATAAGGGCAAGATCATGTCCTTTTCCGATACCACGGACTGGGATATGAACCAAAAAGCCGGATATATCGCACTCCAAGACTTGGAATGGGGCGGTAGCTATGAATGGGGGACTTATCAGGACAAGCACTGGATGAGTTATTTCGGAGGCAATACTCGGGGCTATGAAGCCGGTGTACTTTCCATTGGAATGGCCTCTACTGATCAATCCCCGACTACAGCCCATGAATGGCAGCGGCTGGAAAAACCAGTGCTGACACCCCATGACGAAGACGCTCGCTGGTGGGACAATAGCACCATGTACAAAAACTCCATCATCCGTGATGAGCATGAGTTTACCGGACATCCCTTTATTATGTATTACAACGCCCGCGGTGATAGCATTAATCCTGGCCGGGGGCAGAAAGAATTGCCATGGCCGTGTCGGATGACATGGTCAATTGGGAGCGTTATGGTGATGCTCCACTGATTAACCATCACAAGGGTATTTCTGGTGACGCCTATATCCAGCAGATGGGAGACTTGTACGTGATGTTTTACTTTGGTGCTTTTTGGCCGGACAGGGAGAATACTACAGCATTTAACCGCTTTGCCGTTTCCAATAACTTGGTGGATTGGGTGGACTGGGAAGGAGAAGACCTGATCAGCCCTTCTGAGCCTTATGACAACCTCTTTGCCCATAAATCTTTTGTGGTCAAGCACAATGGGGTGGTGTACCATTACTACTGTGCGGTCAATAAGGACGGCCAGCGGGGTATTGCCGTGGCCACTTCCAAGGATTTCGGTACGAGTGAGCTGGAGTTTCTTCCTTTGGAAGGGGAATAGAAATGAGACTTGAGACGTGGCAATCAAGTATCAAGAAAAAAGTACAGCAAGAGGGTTGTGCTGGGTCTCTGCTCCAGCACTGACAAGCGTTGAGTTGTTGACTCAATTAAGCTGTTCCTGATTTGAACCCGGAATATACATTAGCCTATCTATTACGGTATGAACCTACTTCAAAATCAGTCGCTTCGCTGCTGTTTTCGATTTCACCATAGCGGTGCTATGCCTCAATCTCCAAACAGCCTGATTTTCTTGCAGTTTCAAACCTCATCACGATTCCTAATGCATAAACCGGGTTGAAACGTCAAATTGTTAGCCAAAACAACAACCACTCTCAAACCTTCCAACATTTAAGCCTTATGACCAATCATCCCATGCGTAACGTTTTTTATATTGCTTTTGTCATTTTCATCAATGGTCATTCGCTATTTGCCCAGACCGTGACGGGAGAGCCAGCGGCCATTCCGCATCCACCGGAGAAATTCCACCTTAACCCTTGGGAGGATCCCTTGATCACCAGCCTAAACCGTGAGCCTGCTAGGACGACGGCATATTCTTATGAAAGTGAAGCTGCCGCAAAAACAGGCGATCGAGCGGATAGCAGGATGCAGCTGTTGAATGGGGAATGGGATTTTCATTTTGCGATGAACATGAAGGAGGCACCCAGCGATTTTTATGCGTCAAAGGTGACTGGCTGGGACAAAATCGAGGTGCCATCCAACTGGGAGCTCAAAGGCTATGACAAGCCCATTTATAAAAGTGCCGTGTATCCCTTTCGACCGATCAATCCTCCATATGTACCTGAAGATTACAATGGTGTAGGCTCTTACCAACGCACTTTTGAAGTGTCCGAAAACTGGGAAGATATGAACATTACACTTCATTTTGGTGCAGTGAGTTCGGCATTTAAGGTATGGCTGAATGGTGAATTTGTGGGCTACGGTGAAGACAGCTTTTTGCCTTCGGAATTTAACATAACACCCTATTTGCAGTCAGGAGAAAATGTACTTTCCGTACAGGTACTTCGCTGGAGTGATGGGTCATACCTGGAAGACCAAGACCACTGGCGACTGAGTGGTATACAGCGGGAGGTGTTTTTGATGGCCGAGCCCAAGCTGCGGATTTATGATTTTCATTGGCAGGCAAAACTGGATGATAGCTATCAGAATGCCACGTTCAGCATTCGGCCAAAGATCGAAAACCTCACTGGAGCACGAGTGCCAGACAGTAACTTGAAGGCGCAGCTTTTTGATGCCGAGGGGAAGCCTGTTTTTGATGTGCCGCTGGAGATGGGGGTGGAGGATATTTTGAATGAAAGTTATCCAAGGCTGGATAATGTAAAATTTGGCCTACTGGAAGCAACCGTGAAAAATCCCCAGCTTTGGAGCGACGAGCACCCTTATCTGTACACCTTGGTTTTGCGGCTTGAAGGGGAGGGTGGAAAGCTGCTGGAAGCCAAAAGCTGCAAGGTGGGCTTCAGGTCGATTGCTTTTGACCCGGAAACCAGCAAGTTGCTCATCAATGGCAAGGTGACCTATATTTATGGTGTCAACCGCCATGACCATCACCCTGTACGCGGCAAAGCCCTCACGCGGAAGGACATCGAGGAAGATGTGAAAACGATCAAGCAGTTTAATTTCAATACCATCCGCACTAGTCACTATCCCAATGATCCATATTTTTACGAATTATGTGATGAATACGGCATTTTGGTGATCGATGAGGCCAATCACGAGACCCACGGCATCGGCGGAAAGCTCAGCAACGATACCCAATGGACCCATGCCTATATGGAGCGGGTGACCAGAATGGTACAGCGAGACAAAAACCACCCATCTATCATTTTCTGGAGCTTGGGCAATGAAGCAGGACGGGGGCCAAACCATGCTGCGATGGCCGCTTGGGTGCACGATGTTGACATTACCCGGCCAGTGCATTATGAGCCGGCGCAGGGCAATCACCGGGCAGAAGGATACCTCCCTCCAAACCACCCTGATTATCCAAAGGATCACTCCCACAGGGTTCAGGTGCCCACAGACCAACCTTATGTGGACATGGTCAGTCGTTTTTATCCAGCGATTTTTACCCCTGACCTATTGGTTAACCAACATGCTGACAAGCGGCCAATTGTGTTTATCGAATATTCCCACTCCATGGGCAACAGCACCGGAAATATGAAAGAATTGTGGGATAAGTTCCGGTCATTGCCCCAAGTGATCGGCGGATGCATTTGGGATTTTAAAGACCAAGGCCTGCTCCAAACCACCGAAGATGGAGAAAAATATTATGCCTATGGAGGAGATTTTGGAGAAGAACGCCATGATGGTAACTTTTGTATCAACGGTATTGTCGCTTCTGATGGAAGGCCAAAGGCTGCTATCTACGAATGTAAATGGGTATATCAGCCTGTGGAAATGACATGGGAGGAGCCGGTCGCAATGAAGGTTCGTGTCCATAACCGCCATGCTGATCAGTCATTGGAAAACTATCAATTTTCACTTGGGCTGTTGGAGAATGGAAAAGAAGTGCAACGCTATAAATTGCCCGCACTCCAGCTTGAGGCAGGGGAAGATACGGTCATCAATTTGGGTAATTATATCAATGACCTTTCAGTAGGACATGAATACCTTGCCCATCTCACCTTTAGCCTATCACAAGATGAAGTGTGGGCCGACCAAGGCCATGTGATCGCCGAACAGCAGTTCCAACTCCAAAAAGGTTCCAAGCCGGTTGTAGACCGAGAACCGGGTGAGTTGGTGGTGGAAGAATCGAGTGATGGCTACCATGTAAACGGGAAGGGTGTCAAACTGAGCTTTGGCAAAGTAACCGGAGCCTTGGAGAGCTATCAAGTGAAGGGCAAGGAGCAGATTTCCAGTCCAATGGAACTGTCCTTTACGCGGCCACTAACGGATAATGACCGCAAAGGATGGAAGCCACAGGAAAAGCTGAACGTTTGGTACGAGGCAGTTCCCTCGCTGACCAAAATGGAATCCTCGCAAATAGACAATGGCGATGTGCAGATTACCAGTCACTATTCCCTCATCAATGGTAAAGCCAATGTGCAGGTGGTGTACACCGTGATGGCTGGTGGAACGGTCAAAGTAGATTATACGCTGGTCCCGCTGGATGATTTGCCAAACATTCCAAAAGTAGGCATGCATTTGGGAATTCGCCGGGAATATGACCAGATTACCTGGTACGGTAAAGGCCCCGTAGAAAACTATATCGACAAGAGCCATGGATTTATGGCCGGCATTTACAGCCAGCCCATCGACCAATTTATGGAGCCTTACGTGATGCCACAGGAAAATGGCAACAGGACAGCTATCCGCTGGATGGAGTTGACGGATTCGTCCGGAAAAAATGGGCTGAAAATCACGGCTGACAGCTTACTAAGCATGAGCGCTTGGCCTTACACCGAAGAGAATATCAATGAAGCAAAGCATACTTATGAACTCCAAGATGCCGGTTTTATCACAGTGAATATAGACCTGATCCAGATGGGAGTGGGAGGAAATGACAGTTGGTCCGACGTGGCCCAGCCGCTGGAGCAGTATCAAATTCCCGCTAAACCTTACCGGTACAGCTATTATTTGAGTATCAAGTAGCTGGTATTGAGATGTGAGTTTTGAGTCTTGAGACATGAGATTTGAGACATGAGTCTTGAGTCTTGAGACTCAGGTAGTCAAGTGTCAAGATGAAAAAGTACGATGAATGTTGTGCCGAGGGCTGTGCTCCGGTACGATTTAGCATTGAGCTTAATGCTCAATTCAAAGCTGTTATGGAGTTACCATCTCGAACGTGGCGATATGGTGGATTTGTGATCCACGATTGGGCTGTGCTTGGTCTCAGCCCCAGCACTGGAAAGCTTTGAGCCTCTGGCTCCATTAAGTTGTTCCTGATTCCTGTCCTGAGCGTGTCGAAGGATGAATCAGGAACTCGTGAGAGGGGGATTTGCAATCCCAAACTTGCCCAACACGTGGATTTTAATCTACGAGCAATAAAATAAAGCGAGCTGGCAAGCGTCAAGGGCTGCCATATAATGATTTAAATCTGAATCCCAATGTCTGGAACAAAGACCTTAACTACTATTTTCTATATAATCCTCAGCTGCTGGATAGGAGCTTGCGGCACTTCGCCTAAGGAAGAGGTGTCCAACCCTTTTGAGCCGACTTACGAGAGTTCACAGCCATGGGTATATTGGTATTGGATGTATTCGACGTATTCTAAGGAAGGCATCACGGCGGACCTGGAAGCCATGAAGGAGGCGGGCATAGGCGGGGCATTTTTGATGTCCATTAAAGGTCCCGCTGAGCCGCCGTTGACTGACCGGCCTACTTTGCAGGGATCAGATGAGTGGTGGAAAATGGTGCGTCACGCGATGGAAGAGGCTGATCGGCTTGGGCTTCGATTGGCCATGCATGCTTGTGATGGTTTTGCAGTGGCCGGTGGGCCATGGATTACCCCAGAAAAATCCATGCAAAAAGTAGTGTGGACAGATACCTTGGTCCAAGGAGGGAGGAAGGTGGATTTACAGCTCAGGCAACCTGAAAGTCATGAAGATTATTACCGGGAGCTGGCGGTATTTGCCGTTCCCGCCAAAGAGGAATTTGAGCAAACTTCCGAAGCATTGCGTCCAGCAGTCACCAATAGCTTGGGAGAAAAAGGGTTGGATTTTTTGTTGGATGATGCAGGTGACGAGCGTTTTGGGACCAATGATGAAGCCTGGATTCAGTATGCTTTCGATGCCCCCTTCACTTGCCGCTCCATCCGGATCAAAACCAGTGGCAACAGTTATCAGGCACATCGCCTAAAAATAGCTGTTAGTGATGATGGGGAGCATTTCCGGGAAGTGACCAGACTACATCCACCCCGTCATGGCTGGCAGGATTGGGACGAAGATTATACGCACAGCATTCCTGCGACGACGGCAAAATACTTCCGGTTTATTTATGAAAAATCCGGTACGGAACCCGGGGCAGAAGACTTGGATGCTGCCAAGTGGAAGCCTTCGCTAAAAGTCAACACCATAGCGCTTTCTTCCAGCCCTAAAATTAACCAGTATGAAGGAAAATCTGCCGCAGTTTGGCGGGTGAGTGAACGCAGCACGTCCGATGTGTTGCCAAATAGTTCCTGTGTGCCCTTGGACAAAGTCGTGAACATCTCAGATCAGCTGGACGCAGATGGGAGATTGACCTGGGAGGCTCCAGAAGGACAATGGAAAATCATGCGGTTTGGCTATACATCCACAGGTCATACCAACTACACCGGTGGAGGTGCCAAAGGCCTGGAGGTAGATAAGTTCAATGCAGCAGCGGTCAAGTTCCAGTTTGACCAGTGGTTTGGAGAGGCTTTACGGACGGCTGGGCCTGATTTGGCAGAGAAAGTCCTGAAGATCTTTCATATCGACAGCTGGGAAGCCGGTAGCCAAAATTGGTCGCCCGTTTTCAGGGAAGAATTCAAAAAGCGTAGGGGCTATGATATTGTCGATTATTTGCCAGTAATGGCCGGTATTCCCCTGGAAAGCACAGAGACCTCAGAAAAGCTGCTGTATGACCTCCGCCGGACGATCTCCGAGGTGGTAATGGACAATTTTTTTGGAACCTTACAAAAGGAAGCTTCCAAAAATGGTGTGAAATTCAGCTCCGAAAATGTAGCTCCCACTATGGTGAGTGATGGAATGGAGCATTTTAAATACATCGACTATCCTTCTGGAGAATTTTGGCTGAACAGCCCCACGCATGATAAGCCCAACGATATGCGGGATGCGATTTCCGGAGGTCATATTTATGGAAAGCAGGTCATTCAAGCAGAAGCCTATACCGAGCTGAGGATGGACTGGGACGAATATCCGGGCATGCTAAAAGCACTCGGGGATAGAAACTTCGCACTGGGCATCAACAGGTTCTTTTACCATGTGTTTGTCCATAATCCTTGGCTCGATCGGAAGCCTGGCATGACGCTGGATGTGATAGGCCTTTACTTTCAGCGGGACCAAACATGGTGGAAGCCCGGCAAGGCCATGGTAGATTACCACCAGCGCGTCCAATACCAGCTTCAAAAGGGCAGTCCAGTGATTGACTTGGCGGTGTTTACGGGCGAAGATCTGCCCAGTAGGTCGGTGCTGCCCGAGCGTTTGGTGCCTTTCTTGCCAGGCTTGGCAGGAAGGGAGAAAATGGCGGCTGAAAAAAACCGCTGGGCCAATGAAGGTCAGCCCACAAGGGTGATCCCTAAGGGCGTGAAGCATTCTGCTAATATGGCTGATGCAGCAGATTGGACAGACCCGTTGAGGGGCTATCATTATGACTCCTTTAACAAGGATGCCTTATTGAGACTTGCGAAGGTGCAAGATGGCAAGGTGGTTTTTGGCGGTGGTACCCGTTATGGTTTTTTGATTTTCCCTGGCCAGCGTAAGATGAATCCCAATGCCAGCTTGATGTCCGTGGAGGTTGCCGAAAAATTGTTGCAATTGGTAAAGGAAGGGGCCACTGTCTTGGTGGATAAAAAGCCGACAGGTACCTTGGGCTATCGAGAAGAAGACCAGCGATTGGCAGCAGTGGTGGAAGAACTCTGGAGCGGAGAAAAAGACGCGCCAGAAGAAAGCACTGGTCCTAAAACTTGGGAAGTTGGAAAAGGGAAAGTCGTACAATTGCCTTATGAACAAGCTACATTGGAGACATTAGGATTGGGGTCAGACGTGGTGGCTATTGGTGAGGATGGCGAGCGTAATGTAGGCTTTGCCTTTGCCCATCGAAAAAGTCAGGAAGAGGATATTTATTTTCTGTCAAACCAATTGGAAAAAACACGAAAATTGGACGTTTCTTTTCGCATAACTGGCAAGAAACCGGTGTTTTATGACCCTGTTTGGGGCAGGGAGTATCCAGTGTCGAGCTGGGAAACGGGTGCAGGACGAACAGACATGACCGTTAAGCTTCCTGCAAACGGGTCGCTTTTGGTGATTTTCCGGGAAGATACGTCCGAAAAATCAGTAAATGAAGGGGACAATTGGCCAGTATACAAAACGCAAAAGACATTGGACAGGCCTTGGGAAGTGGCGTTTGACCCTGCTTATCGCGGCCCCAAAGCAGTGCAGGAAATGGCTGTTTTGGAAGATTGGAGCCAGCATCCAAATGACAGTGTAAAGTACTATTCCGGTACGGCAGATTACCGCGCGACCTTCGAATGGAATGGTGAACTAGGCGGGGCATTTTGGCTTCACCTTGGCAAAGTCGCCAATATCGCTTCAGTAAAATTAAACGGTAAAGACTGTGGCGTAGCCTGGACATTCCCCTACCAAGTGAATATTTCCGATGCGCTAAAGAAGGGACAAAATGAATTGGAAATCGAAGTGACCAACACCTGGGCAAACCGCACCATTGGTGACCTGAAGCTTCCAAAAGAACAGCGATTTACCAATACCATTGCCGACCTGGAAAGGATGGAAGGCCGGGAGCCACTGGAAGCAGGATTACTAGGTCCTGTGCGGATCTTGCAGGAGAAATGAATGGATCGAGGGCAGATAATACAGATTTAGTCGAGGGTCGCTGATTTAGGTTAAAATGTCCTTTTCGGGATTCATGCTGACTACGATCATGGCTGTCTTAGCGCGTAGCTGTTCGGGGTTTGTAATAACGAACCTAAATAAAGGGGATTTGTAATCCCCCAAAAAAACATAAATTAGCCAAAACATTAAACATTACCACCTTTTAACCCAATGATTTCCATGAAAAATATTATCGCTTTATTAGGGCTATGCTTGATTGCGAATGTATCAATAGCAGAAGTGACCTTGCCCGCTATTTTTTCGGACAATATGGTACTCCAGCAACAGATGGAAGCGCCTATCTGGGGTTGGGCAACTCCCAATGCCACGGTAAAAATTACGACAAGCTGGGATGACAAGGAGTATACTGCCGCAGCCAACAGCAAAGGCGAATGGAAGACTAAGATGAGCACTCCTGAGGCGGGTGGCCCTTATACCATAAGCATCAGCGATGGAGAGCAATTGGAGCTCGAAAATGTGCTGATTGGGGAAGTATGGCTGTGCTCTGGGCAGTCGAATATGGAAATGCCGCTGAAGGGATTTCCCGGCCAGCCCATCCTAGGAGGCAATGAGGCCATCGTGAACAGTAAGAATGATCGCATCAGGCTGATTACTGTTCCCCGAAAATCCACGGTTCAGCCACAGGACAACTTCGAAGGCAAATGGGAGGAAGCTGCTCCTAAAGTGGTGTCCAATTTTAGCGCCACGGCTTGGTTCTTTGGAAAACAGCTTTATGATGCTTTAGATGTACCAATCGGCTTGGTGCATGTGTCTTGGGGAGGTTCCAGCATCGAAGCTTGGATGAGTGAGCAGATGTTGGCCGATTTTAAGGAGGAAATTAAGGTCCCACAAAGTGAAGACGAAATAGACGTGCCTAACCGTACGGCCACGGCCCTGTACAATGGCATGATCACTCCTGTCGCTGGATATGGAATGAGAGGTGCGATTTGGTACCAAGGAGAATCCAATAATGGGCGGCCAGATCAATACGAGGAGCTGATGGTGACGATGGTTCGGGAATGGAGAAGTTTGTGGGGAGAAGGAGAATTCCCCTTTTACTATGCCCAAATAGCCCCATTCGATTATGGGATGTTCAGCCCAAATGAAGTGGTCGAGAAGAATAATTCCGCCTATCTCAGAGATGCCCAGCGGAAGGCCATGGACAGGATTCCCAACAGCGGTATGGCGGTGCTGATGGATATTGGAGAGAAGGAAAATATCCACCCAGCAGATAAAAAGGCTGGAGGCCACCGACTGGCATATTGGGCCTTGGCGGAGACGTATGGGATAGAAGGCTTTGAATATAAGGGGCCTGCTTTTGAAGCCATGGAAGTCAAAGGCAGTACGGTCATCGTGGCGTTTGAAAATGTCCCGGTAGGTATTACCTCATACGGAAAGGAAGTGACCAGTTTTGAGCTGGCAGGAGAGGATAAAAAGTTCTATCCGGCCACAGCTGTTTTAAGAAGGAAATCAGTGATGTTGTCTTCTCCGCAGGTGGACAAGCCAGTGGCGGTGCGCTATGCATTTGAGGATTTTGTGGTTGGCGAAATTTTCAGCACCGGAGGCATACCGATGAGTTCTTTCAGAACGGATGATTGGTGAAATGGAGCAGGTGATGATATGCGGATGATAGCAATTGATCTGAAAGGCGCAATGCATTTGAACGGGCCGGAGTCTTCTGATTTCGGCCTTTTGTTTTTTTGAGATGTGGAGGTTTTACTTAAGCTAAAGGCAAATGAGCTTAACTAATCCAGTTCCTTATTTAAGTATTTAGGTGTTTTTCTTAAATAAGGGTGTTGCTTAGTTAAGTTTTTTGAATTATGCCAATATTCGAGTTTAGCGGTTTTTTAACCCGATTTCAATGGCATTCTTTTTAGGGACACTAAACTTTTGTCTCCACACCTACCTCCTGATGCCACAGCATACTACAGGAAAGTAGAGCGATAAGATTTTTATACTTTGAGGCCATATTAGCGTAAAAATGAAGCGACCCTTTCTGATTGTCTTTAGTCTTTTTTGGCTCGGAATAACCTCAAGTATTGCCCAAAGCCTATCGGCATACGATCCGGTGTGGACTACCATGAGCAAAAATGCCAGTGAATCCATGCCCTTGGGCGGTGGAGATATTGGGATGAATGTTTGGGTAGAAGATGGCGAACTGTTGTTTTATTTTTCCAGAAGCGGGACATTTGATGAGCACAATACCTTGTTGAAACTGGGCAGGGTGAGGGTTTCCTTTACGCCCAATCCATTTGATGGAGATGATATATTTCGTCAAGAACTTAACCTCCAAGAAGGAAATATAAAGCTTACTGGAAAGACCGGTGGCAAAGAGGTAACTATCAATTTATGGGTGGATGTATTCCGTCCCGTTATTCATGTGGAAGTGGATGGTGATACGCCTACTTATATGGATGTAGCTTATGAGAACTGGCGCTACAAAAACCGACCGGTAAAAGGAGCTGCCAATAATGCCAATTCCTACAAGTGGGCACCGCAGGGAGAAGTCATCACCTATCAAGACAGCATTGGTTTTCAGGACAGCAGCGTGTTGTTTTACCATCAAAATCGAGCAAATACGGTGTTTGATGTGGCGGTGGAGCAACAAAAAATGGCATCTGTAAAGGGACAGATGATGAATCCACTCAGCAACCTTATTTTTGGAGGAGTGTTAGAAGGGGGCAATTTAATTCGCCAAAGCGTGAAAAACGGTGTTTATCAAGACACTGATTTCAAAGCTTTTCCGCTAAAAAGCATTAGCCCCAGAAAGCATCATTCATTTGAGATTTACCTTCATACAGCTCAAACTAGGTCGGTGGAGAAGTGGAAGTCAGGACTGGACAGTTTGGTGCAAACGGCAAAAACAGCTTCTCCCGAGGCCAGAAAAAACACCACGGCTTGGTGGAAGGGTTACTGGAAACGGAGCTATGTGATCACTGATCCCCAACAAAAAGCCGCCAATGACACTGTTTGGCAGATTGGTAGAAATTACCAGCTCTTTCGCTATATGCTTGGCTGCAATGCTTACGGCAGTTACCCAACCAAATTCAATGGAGGACTATTTACCGTTGACCCGGTATATACGAAACCAGACATGCCTTTTACCCCAGACCATCGCAACTGGGGCGGGGGGACGATGACCGCGCAGAACCAACGGCTAGTGTACTTCCCCATGCTTCGATCAGGTGATTTTGACCTGATGAAGCCACAGTTTGACTTTTACCTGCGCCTGCTGAAGAATGCTGAGCTGAGAAGCCAGGTTTATTGGGGACATGAGGGAGCGAGCTTTACGGAGCAAATCGAAAATTTTGGATTGCCCAACCCAGCGGAATACAATTGGAAACGACCGGATGATTATGACCCAGGAATGCAGTACAATGCTTGGCTGGAATATCAGTGGGATACCGTATTGGAGTTTTGCCTGATGATGCTGGAGCAAGAGCGGTATGCTGACAAGGATATTTCCGAATATATTCCTTTTATAGAAAGCTGTTTACGGTTTTTCGATCAGCACTATCAATACTTGGCTCAGCAAAGGGGAGCCAAAACCCTTGACGAAAACGGGGATTTGGTATTATACCCAGGATCAGCTAACGAAACCTATAAAATGGCTTACAATGCGAATTCGACCATTTCAGCCCTTCAGACGGTATTGAAAAGGTTGATTGCTTCTCCATCAGTAACTAGCGCCGCAAAGTGGCAAGAGATGCTAGAGAGAATCCCGCCACTGAACTTCAGGGAAATCAACGGCCACCGTATGTTGGCCCCGGCCAAGCTGTGGGAACGCATTAATAACACCGAGGTGCCGCAGTTGTATCCTGTTTATCCATGGGGTATTTACGGGATAGGCCGCCCCGACCTACAGATCGCCATCAACACTTATCAATATGATCCTGACGCCCTCAAGTTCAGAAGCCACATTGGCTGGAAGCAAGACAATATCTTCGCTGCTCGATTGGGACTGACGGCAGAAGCTGCCAAGTGGACGTTGAAGAAGATGGGAGATTCCGAGAGGCGCTTCCCCACATTTTGGGGACCGGGATTTGACTGGGTACCAGACCATAACTGGGGAGGATCTGGCATGATCGGCATGCAGGAAATGCTATTGCAGACCGATGGTGATAATATCTACCTTTTCCCTGCTTGGCCAAAAGACTGGGATGTACAATTCAAATTACATGCTCCCCGTCAAACGACCGTGGAAGGCGTATTGGAAGATGGCAAACTAAAAGAATTGAACGTCTTGCCCAAGGAACGGGAGGCGGATATTGTGAATATGCTGGGATGGGATTTAGAAAAGAAGGCAGGTTTTAAGTAGGAAGATTAGGTGAAAGAGCCAAGAATAAAGAGTAAAGAAAGCTAGCAAAAAATAGCGTTGAATCGGAGACTCAACTTCTGCAGTGCCACGTCAGAGACGATGGGACAACGTTTAATCGTGGTTGTACCGAGTCTCTGCCTCAAATAAAAACGAAATAAAATAAGTAACATGAACCTAAAATATGTAATCGCAGGAATTGGGTTGGGTATATTTTCGCACCAAACAGGGATAGCTCAGGAAAAGGCCTTGGTCGATAATTCCCAAAGTCCCCATGCCAAGCTAAAAAGTATCAACCTTCAGGATGTGACCTGGACAGATGGTTTTTGGGGGGAGAAATTCAAGATCAGCAAGGAAAATACCTTGCCATTTATGTGGGATTTGTACCATGATGCGGATAAAAACCACGCGGTAAGGAATTTTGAAATTGCCGCTGGTGAAATGAAAGGCAAGCATGACGGTCCTTCGTTCCATGATGGAGATTTTTACAAGGTTTTTGAAGGTATGGCCGCTCTATATGCGGAAACCCAAGATCCCAAACTCGACGAGCAGATGGATGAAACGATTGCACTGATCGCTGAGACACAACGGGAAGACGGGTACCTGCATACGCCAGTACTCATTGAGGAGCGCTGGGGCACACTAGGTGATGAGTATCTCCAGAAGCAGTTGGGATTCGAAAAATACAATATGGGCCACCTGATGACAGCTGCCTGTGTACACTACCGCGCCACAGGCAAGGATAACTTCCTGCAAGTGGCAATGGGGGTAGCAGATTTCCTTTATGATTTTTATAAAGAAGCTTCCCCAGAACTCGCCCGAAACGCCATTTGCCCCAGTCACTATATGGGGGTGGTAGAAATGTACCGAACCACTGATGATGAACGCTATTTGGAGCTAGCAAAGAACCTGATAGACATTCGTGGCAAAACCAGTGATGGAACTGACGACAACCAAGACCGGGTACCATTCAGAGAGCAGACAGAAGCCATGGGACATGCCGTGCGCGCCAACTACCTGTATGCAGGAGTGGCAGATCTATATGCCGAAACGGGCGAGGAAAAGCTACTTGAAAACCTGGAATCCATTTGGGAAGATGTGGTCCATCGAAAGATGTATGTGACAGGAGGCTGTGGAGCCCTTTATGACGGGGTGAGCCCCAATGGTACTTCCTATAACCCAACGGAAGTGCAGAAAATCCATCAGGCCTACGGCAAGCCTTACGAGCTGCCAAACGCCGCTGCCCATAACGAGACCTGCGCCAATATCGGCAATGTGCTCTGGAACTGGCGTATGCTGCAGCTGACTGGTGAGGCGAAATATATGGACGTGATCGAGCTTAACCTGTACAATAGTATCCTTTCAGGAATCAGCTTGCAGGGAACGGAGTTTTTCTATACCAATCCGCTCAGCGCCAAAAAGGATTTGCCTTATCACCTGAGGTGGCCAAATACCCGAGAAGGCTATATAGCATTGTCCAACTGCTGCCCGCCCAATGTCGCCAGGACCTTGGCAGAAGTGGCCAATTATGCCTACAATACCTCTGAAGAAGGACTGTTTGTCAATTTATATGGCAGTAATGAACTGAACACAACATTGCCCAATGGCCAAGAATTGGTAGTCAATCAATCCACTTCCTATCCATGGGACGGGGCCATTTCGCTGGATTTTGAGAAGGTGCCTACTGATGATTTTTCAGTTTTTATGAGAATCCCTGGCTGGTGTAACCAAGCATCGCTGGTCGTGAACGGAGAGAAACAGCACACCGAGCTGGCCGCTGGTCAATATGCCGCAATCACCCGAAAATGGAAAAAAGGAGACCAGGTAACACTCACCTTGGAGATGCCCGTACAATACCTTGAGGCTAACCCACTGGTGGAAGAAGCCCGTGGTCAAGTGGCTGTCAAAAGAGGCCCAGTGGTATACTGTGTCGAATCCATGGACCTGCCAGAGGGCCGTTCAGTAGATGATGTGGTGATTTCCCTCTCCGAGCAGCTCTCTCCCGAAAAATTCACCATTGGCAACAGCGAATTGGTCAGCCTTTCCGGCCAGGTTTACTATCAGTCGGAAGACGATTGGCAAAACCAGCTATACCGGGAAGTTTCAGCAAGTGCCTATGAAAAAGGAAACATTCGCCTGATACCCTACTACAGCTGGGCAAACCGTGGCGATGGTGAAATGATGGTATGGTTGCCGTATGAAAGGAAGTAGCGATTACTTGGACATGAGATGATCTCGGTTTCAGTGCCATTTAGTTAAGGCTAATTCCCATTTAGAGGGTGGAAAATGAGAGAGTTACGGTTTTGATTTTAGCCCATAGATGCACAGGTATTGCGAGCTGAAATTGCTTTAACCCGGAATAGGCATTAGCCTATCTGTTGCGACCTTAAACTGCTTCAAAATCAGCCGTTTCACTTTAGTTTGGAGGCATAACCGTATCGGTGCTATGCTCACACCTCCAAACTGACTAAACGGCATTGGTTTCAGGATTATATTATAGACATAAGCGGGAGCTATGGTGTGATTGGTGATCCCCAAACCCTGTCCACTTAGAAAAAGAAAAGGCTTTCCGCTCATTTACTCGGAAAGCCTTTTCTTATTTTAGCTGTCCCTCACTTGTAGCGAGGACAGATTATGGGCTAGGTGTTTTTTATTTGAATTCACCATTTTTCAGTCGAAGGGCTTCTTCAAGGTGTGCTTCGATCATGTCGTAAACCGCTTCATTGCCATCTTCGTTATTAGGGCCTACGATGATCATGCCATCACCATTGCCATCTTGGACAAGTCCAGGATCGATGCCCATCAGGAGTTTATCCATGTAGAGTTCAAGAACCAGTTCTTGGGTGCCGTTTACTTCCGTTCCGGGATTGAATTTGATGTCAATATTTTCTTCGATGTCCAGGTACATCATGGAAGGGATCCCTTTCCAGTCTGCTTTGATCAAGACCGATTTGCCATACATTGGGTCGGTTTCTGGAAGGTGGTCAGCCTTGGTGAGGTCAAAACTCATGTTGGTATAAACTCCATTGGGAGCCAAAAAACTGCCCATTCTTGATAAAAGGATATGCTCATCTTTTACCATGGGCACGATGAATTTTGGCCCTTTGTTTGGAGTGATGAGCGTAATGGGTAATGTTTTACTATCAGCGATCTTGAGGATCATTTTTACATCTTTTACGCTGATATTAACATCAGTTACTGTGACGTTTCTGAATACCAAGCTTCCATCATCCCCTTCAGAGGGAATATTGGTACTGACTTTTGCAGAAAGGGTTACCTCACTTTCTTGGATTTCTTGGGATTCTTCAGTTTGACTACAGGAAGCAAGCAGGGCAGAAGTGGAAAATGCCAGCAGCAGGTTTCTAAAAGTTGTTTTTCGATACATAGTTGTAAAGTTTTGGTTTGTGATGAAATAGTGCTTGTTTATATTGCCGATATTACTTTAATAATCACTGAATGGAATATTGTTTGTAGTCAATTGTAAATTATCTGTATTTTTTTTGAGTAAATGGCTGGTTGTTAGGGCGGAAAGTATAAATGAAAGCGAGTTTTATAGGGACGTAGGTAATGCTGAAGAGCCATGGCATACAAGTGTGTGTGATCCACGGTGTCGGACGGTTACACCTAAAACTAACCCTTTGAGGATATTGTAAAAAGAAGCGTTGTTTACAAATAATCCTTTTAAGCGTACAAAAATGAAGTGTTTGTTTTTAGTGGCTTGAATATCATGTATTTACAGAGTAAATTCAGTCGTTTTACCATCCATTAGTCTTATCATCATGAAGCCGTTATCTTATATTTATCTACTCGGAATTGCCCTTGTTTTATTTTCATCCTGTAGCAATGGCGACGAAGAGCCAGATGCAGAGATTGGTGGCGGTGGTACATTGACACTGAGCGGAGATGAAGCCCATTATACGTCCGGAAAACTGGAGGTCAGCGAAACGGCTTATGGCCGGGCGGATTTGACTGGGTTAGAAGAGTCCTTGGTGGCGGTGTCCAGTGGGATTTCCATTCCCAAAACTGCAGGTGAAGAACTGGTTCCGGAAGGAAGTGATCTGGAACAGCAGTTTGTCGTTGTTGCTTCAGAGATGGCCATTTCCATGAGTATTTTTGCCGATGGAACCAAGCGGGATTATGTTTCTGATGTGAGCAAAGCCATTAATGTCACCATAGACCAATCGTCCAAAGAAGTGACCTTCAATGATGCAGCCGTAGTCAACGCTGATAATGGATCCATACTGACCCTTAACGGTACTTTGGTCTGGTGATTTTTCCTTCTTAGCTATTAACCCTCAAGCTTGTCGTGATACCTAGTCTTCAAAGGAGGAGTTTGCCCTAATTTCTGGTCGGATAGGCCAATGTATATTTCGGGTAAAAATGGCTATACTATACTTTATATTAGAAAGAATACGTTACTTGGCTGCCCTTTTCTGGATCAAGCTCCACTTGTGCATACACACCGATTTCCTGCTGCAGTTCTTCTACGTGAGAGATTATCCCAACGATCCTTTTTTCATGCCTTAGGGATTTGAGTGTTTCGAATACCGTTCTCAGCGCATTTTTGTCCAAAGCCCCAAATCCTTCATCCAAGAAGAAGAAGCTCTGGTCCGCGCGGTTCAGGGATTTCACCTTTTCGGCCAAGGCCAATGCCAGACACAGGGACGCTTGGAAGGTTTGGCCGCCCGACAGGGTTTTGAGGAGTCTTTTTTTGCCGCCATTGAGGTGGTCTTTTACCCAGAAAGTATTGCTTTCATCCACTTCCAGGGTCAGGCTGTTTTTGGATAGCTGCATGAAGCGGATATTGGCAGTTTGTACCAGCTCTTTGAGGTAAATGTTGGAAACGTATTTTACAAAGCCACTTCCCTGAAAAAGCCCATACAGCTCTTTTAGGTTGCTTTCGCGATTTTCTACCTGTTGAAACTCCTTCTTTAGGCGTGTTTTTTCTTCCAGTTTGGAGTGGATGTCCTCGATTTCTTTTTGGAGGAGAGCGACGCGTTTTTGGGTGGCCTCCAAGGTGGACTTTGCCGTTTGATATTCTTCTTGGATGGTGGTGAACAGCGCTTGGTCATACCCTGCGACTGCCTCATCTGCTTGTAACTCTTTCATCTTTGCCAGTATGATGTCACGCTGCCTGTCAAAGACCTTGATTTCCTCTTCCAGCTTGGCAGGATCCAGCTGTTTGGCCAGCAGGTCTTTGACAGTGGCGGCATTGGCAAAATCATGCTGTGCCAAGGCAAGGGAAAGGGATTCTTCTGTTTTTTCCAGCTTGACCTTTACTTCTGCCAGTCGATCTTGGTACGTTTTCAGGTTTGCCAAGTTGGTGGTTTGTTGTTGCCGCGCTTCGTTTAGGGCATCTTGGGCCCTCGGCAAGTTTACTTCCAAGTCATCCAGGTAGTGCTTTACCTTGGCAATGTCTTCGTCGATTTTATGGCCACTGGCCGTTCTGTATTTTTCCAATAGGTCAGGAAAATTCACTTCGCCCAGCTTGGTTTCGATTTTGGTCTGAAGGGTTTTTACCTGCTGGTCGGCTTCTTGGTATTTTACCAAGTCTTGTTCTGATTTGGCCAAAAATGCCTTTTGGTCTGCCAGCAATGATTTGAGCTGCTGTTGGAGGGTTTTCTCCTTTTTCAGGGCTGTTTTGGCTGTTTCTAATTGCTGCTCAATGGTAGTCGCCCCATTTTTAGCATCATTTTCTTTTAGCAAATATTGGATGCGTTGCTGGACTTGGTCGGCTTCCTGTTGTTTTTCGAGGTGGCTTTTCTGGGTGTTTTCCAGGGTTAAGAGCAATTTTTCATAGGTTGACTGCGCAGCGCGCAATGCTTCCAGCCGTTGACCGAATTGCTGGATGGAATCGTCCGTTTTGTTCAGCATTTTCTCATCAAAGTGATGCTCCAGTGGCTCGGGATGCTCCAAGGCCCCGCAAAGCGGACAAGCTTCTCCATCCTTCAACTGGTGGGCGTAGACATATAGGCCCTGTTGCTGCAGGAGGTGTTCGCGGTCTTTTTGTGCCTGTTGGAGTAGCTTGGTGGTTTTCTGAATGGCAGAGGTAAAATCTGCCTCTTGGAGACCGACTCCCTGCAGGACTTGCTCTTTTGCGCTTTGGGTGGATTTGATTTCTTCAGCGAGGCCTTTTAGCTGCCCGGTCAGAAGGGCAGACCTTTCCTCTAGTTGACGAAGTTCAAGGAGGGCTGTTTCCAGTTTGCTGACCTGGGCCATGTCAGGAACATCCAGTTGCTCCATCGCTTTTTCGGTTTGATCTATTTGGAGCACCCACTTGTCTTTATGCTCTTGTTGGGTACTGTTTTGCTGGGCAAGCTGCTCGAGATTTTGTTGTAGGGAAGCTTTTTCCGCAGAGAGCTTATTGAGTTCCTTGATTTGGAGCAAGTCGCGGATACGGGCTTCCTTTTCGCCTTTATGACTGTAGTCTTGATAAAGCTTGTGATAGCGGGCATTTTTCTCTTCGATTTCCTGCTCGAAGCGTGTTTTGAATCGCTCGCAGTCGGTCACACTTACCCGGTATTTTTCTAGGTCAATTTCCAATTCTTGAAACTGGTCAAGCAGTGGCTTTACATACGCCAATGCCGTTTGGTATTGCTTGAGTTGGGTTCGCTTTTGCTGGAATGTCGGCAGCAGGCGGTCCGATTCCTCCATTTGTTTTTTGAGCTGGATAAGCTGTTCCGCCTTTTCCTTTACTGCCAGAATGCTGTTGAGCTGCTGCTCTTTTTGTGAGAGCTGTTGGGTTTCTTTCTGCTTTTGGTCGGTAAGCTGGTGTAACTGACCTTCGGAGGCTTGGAGAGCGTCTTTGGTAAATGCCGCCAGTCCCTCCAGCTGGGTTTCGAGTTTGATTTTCTTTTCCTTTTCTACCGAAAGCAACTGCTTGGTTTTTCCGGCCAGGTCAAACCGCTCCAAACCAAAAAGCTCCTTCATCATTTCCGCACGGTCTTTGGGCTTTTGTTCGATAAACTCCCTGAATTTTCCTTGGGGAATGATGACCGTCTGGCGGAAGTGGTCCATTTTCATTCCCACCAGCGCTTCGCCTTTTTCATCCAGTGGTAGCCAGCCCTCAGTGGTCTTTTCATAGAAAGTGTGGGTGGCCGGCTTTACATCATCAAAATTCTTGGTATTTCTCTTGGCGATGTAGGACGCCTTGTAGGTTTTTGCATTATTTTTTCCTGCTTGGAATTCAAAGTGGATGGCAATGCCCGGGCTCTGGAGGTTAACCATGCTGTTTTTTTCGCCCTTGCTGGCGAGCCTTTCGGTGGTGCCATAGAGTGCCAGCAAGACAGCTTCCAAAATAGAAGACTTACCACTTCCCACAGACCCGAAAATACCAAAAAGCCCGGCGCCGGTAAGCTGGGTGAAGTCGATGGTCTGTTTTTCCTTGTAAGAATATAATCCTTCAATTTCCAGTTGTACAGGAATCATAATGGTTCGTTTTGACTGATGATTTCATTAAAAAGTGCGTTGATTTCCTCATTAGGCTCCACGCCTTTGGCGCTTTGGTAAAAGCGGGAGAAGAGCATTCCCATGTCCTTTCCCAAGTCTTCGGCCTGCAGACCAGTGTTTTGCAAGGAGAGGTCCCCGGTGAGCCGCGGGATGAGGTTCACAATGCCGTCGTGGGCTTTCATGATGGTTTTGCGCGTTTCTGCATCGATGGACGTTTCGGTCTCATAGATGATTTCTACAAAGCAGTAAGGGTTGGTTTCCAGCCAAGCAAGTGTGTCTGCCAAATTGGAAAATGCCTTTTGATACAGCGGCCGCCCTTCCTTCAGGGCGATAGGCTGGTATTGGACAGGTTTGTTGGGTTCGGCTTCTACCAACACGACCTTTTTTTCTTGACCAGCTTCGCTAAAACTGTATGCCAGAGGCGAACTGCTGTAAACGACAGGACAGGGGCTGCTGTCCACGGCATGGTAGCGATGGAGGTGGCCGAGGGCGGCGTACTGGATGCTGTCCGGTATCAAATGGGTGTAAAGTGCCTGGGTGCCGCCAACATGGAGAATAGGGCGTTCACTTTCGGGTTCTGCTTCTGGTTTTTTACCTTCTTTCATGAAGAAGAAATGCCCCATAAAAAGGTTTACACCAGTATCATCACAGTAATTGTCTGCGAGATTTTGCCACTTTTTGCCCAAAACCTCCCGTAAAGCAGCCTCTTTGTCCTCTTCTCCAAGGTAGGTTTTTAAAAGGACCTCATTGGCATAGGGTGCTAGGATGATGCGAACAGGAAAGTTGTATTGTGGCAATTTCAATTCCACAAACCCCGGAGCAGACCGTGTGATCTGAAGACCGCTGTCCAGTGTCCCGGTGGCGATTTCCTGATCGTATCTACTGTAAAAAAGAATGCCCAGTTCCCTTGCCAGCGGATCCGGCGCACTGATGAACTGCGTGCTGTCATGGTTGCCGGAAATGGCAATAATGGGCCTTTTGCCGTCCTTGGAGAGCCTGCGAAGGGATTTGTACAGCAACTCCACCGCCTCGTGGCTAGGGTTAAAGCTGTCAAAAATGTCTCCTGCCAGCAATACCAAATCGACTTCCTCACGATCAGCAATGGAGATCATCTCCTCTAATACCAGCTGTTGTTCTGGCAATCTGGAATATTCCTGAAGGCGCTTTCCTAAATGCCAATCAGCTGAATGTAAGAGTTTTAACATGTTTTAAAAAGATCCGTTATTCGTTTTAATAGAAAATCAGATTAAATTTAGGGGCTTAAAAATTGGTAAGCAAACCAAGTTGCGGTTCAAAAGTGCGAAAAGCCCAATATGTTCACTGTTTTTAAAATATGGCATTTAAATTGAGTAAGCCGATGCTTATGAAGAAAATAGTGTTTCTGTCCCTGTTATTGAGTGTGTTAGTGGTGGAGGAGCTGTTGGCGCAGTCGCCTGTTTTGGGGGTGGATTCTACATTGGTCATTGAAGAAGGGATAGCGAGCTATTATGGGAGGTTTTTCCATAACCGGAGGACCGCCAATGGAGAAGTTTTTGATATGGAAGGGATGACCGCTGCCCATAAAAACCTCCCCTTTGGCACTATGGTACGGGTCACCAACCTGAAAAATGGAAAAGAGATCATTGTCAAAGTAAATGACCGTCTTCCCCAAAACTCCAAACGAAGCATTGATCTGGCAAAAGGAGCAGCAAGAAAGATAGGGATGATCCAAATGGGCCTAGCACCGGTAGCGATAAGTGTCCTGAAACCAGCAGCGATGGCACGGCTGATGGATTATTATGAGGACGATGCGCCTGGCGATTTACGCTTGAGGATGTACTATAAACCCATAGCGGTAGATAAGGATACCACCGTTATTTTCGCCTGGCCTTTTGACCCTCTAGCTTTTTGACCCCCTGGCCTTTTTACCCCCTAACCCCCTAAAAGGGGGGATTGTCGTTTGAATAAAGGTGTTTCTTGTCGATATGGCGGCTCCACCTTCAAACCTTTCGACATTAAAACTTTTCAACTTGTTCTTACCCCCTAGCCCCCTAAAAGGGAGAATAGTTGCCTAGCCAAGGGAGTTTCTTGTCGATATGGCGGCTCCACTTTCTAACCTTTCTACATTGAAACCTTCCAACCTTTCCCCCTACATCACATATTCGTCATTGATGGGGCTGACGGGATCTGGGATGTGCTCTTCGTGGATCATTTCCAGTAGATTGATTTCGATGGAGCGGGTGATTTGGTCTAGGGGGATTCCGGTGGGGATGGGCTCAAATGGATTTAAAATGGCTTGGCCGATAAAGTGAATGGTGTGGAAAACATAGCCGATGATGGTGCCAAAAAGAATCGCCCGCCAGCCTACCGTAGGGGCTACTGCCAGTGTAAAGGCGATGTTGAAAAGCCAAATAAAGGCTTTGGTATAGTAATTATAAGAGGTGGGAAAGACGGTGTTTTTGATCCGCTCTGCCTTGCCCATCTCATCACAAAACCGGGTGATTTCCCTGTTGAGTTCCAAGAATTCAAAGCCATCGATAAGCTGTTCTTTTCGCCAGGTCTTGAGTTCCATGGTTTGTAGGCTGAGGATGGCATTGTGTTTATTGCTTTCGTTTTCGATAATATCGATGTCGCTTTGAATGAGGTACTTTTTGTACTCACTATCATCGGTACCGCGTAGTTTTTCTTTTAGGGCATAGAGAAAGGCGATGTGTCGTTTGATGGCATATTCCTTTAGTAATTCCAAGTGTTGTCCTTTGATACGGGCATTGGCAGTGGGGAAGTGGAGGATGTGTCTGGCCCATGTACGGGAGCTATTGACCAGGGCACCCCATATTTTTCGTGCCTCCCACCAGCGGTCATAGGACTGATTATTATTAAAACCTATAAAAAAGGCCAAGGCTGTCCCTAGGATAGTGGGGATGATGGAGGGCATTTCGAAGTGGTATTGGATAAAGTACCAATAGAAAAAGTAAGCCATCGAACAAGTCACCGCCACAAAGATCGTATTTTTCCAAGTACCTTTTATGATTCTGCTTAATCGGATGTCATGGGTAATGATCATGATAAAAATCTCTTTTGTAATATAAACAATTTACGAAAAAGTTGATGGAAAGAAAGGGAGGCGAATGGGGTAAGGGCGGATTCAGTGGGTAGTAAACGGGGAATAATGGAGTGGCCAGTATGATTTTTCTTTCATTTAGTAAGTATTCCTGTTATGAAATATTTCTTTATTTATATATAAAATTGCGTTTAATTTCTATTAAATGAACTTTTATGATTGTTTTGTTGAAAATACCCAAAGTTGGGTATTTACTATTATCGTTTTATTTTTTTTCTTGTAGTGAAATCGGTCTACTTCAAAACTAAAAAGCATGAAATATCTTTTCTTGAAAAATGAAACAGAGGCAGCCAATATCCCTATGGATACGATCCTTTCACTTGAGGTAAAGGACTATTATTTGTCCTGTCACACCGTTTGTGGCCGTGATTTTAGCTGTAGTAGGGTACTAAATGAAATAGAGGGAGAGCTGCCCGCTCACTTTGTACGGATCAATAGGAATACCATCGTGAACTTGCGAAAGGTACAATTGGTCAATTTTAAGGAAAGAACCGTTTATATGAACGAAAATTTGGCCTATCAGATGGCGATAAGGAGAATGAAGACGATACGAAATGCAATCAATGAATATGAATCAGATAGACACGATTTTGGCAGATAAGCAATTCCTCCCGGAGGATGGTTTGGTAATTTTCGGGGAAGCCAGAAGTGGAAGCACTTGGCTAATGGAGCTCCTCGGTCATATCCCCGGTTCCATTATCAATTGGGAACCGCTACATGAGGAAAGGGGAGTAGTTCCTGTCAGTTTGAATTGGGGAGACCGGCCTTATATTCCCATTGAAGATAAGCATGCAGAATATGTGGACTGTATCATGGATATGTTGTCCCTCAGAAAGTATTCCGAGTGGACGATTGGCAAGAATTCCATAGAAGACTTAGTAAGTGGAAAAATGGTTCTGACCAAATTTGTCAGGGCCAACTTGCTGCTCCCTTGGATGTGCCAACACGTCAAGTTCAAGCATAAACCTGTGTTACTGGTGAGGCATCCTATAGATACCAGTCTTTCCCAGCTTAGGGCGTTTGGAAGCGGAGTCAATGATTATGGTGAAATTCCGTCGGGTATTAACAATGCCCGCTTCACAAACCATAGAAAAATGATGCAAGAAGCTCAAAATGATTTGGAGTATAAGATTACCCTATGGTGCATCAATAATATGCCGGTTTTGGAAAACCCAAGTTTAAGGGATTGGGTGGAAGTGGTCTTTTATGAAGATTTGATCATCGATCCCCGAAAACAACTCCGTTCGATTTTAGGACGGATCATTCCCTATGAACATATTTCGGAAGTAATGTCACACATTCCTTTAAGGGCTCCCAGCGAGACGAATTTGCAGGGACGACTGGAAAACAGTCCTATAAAGCAACTTTACAAAAATATTGATGTCATTGATTATAGCCAAAAGGAGCGGATTCAAAACATTTTTGACCATTTTGGATTAAAGCTGTACAATGCTTTTGGGCCTTTTAGGTTATGTAGTAAATCTTTGTGATTTAATCCGTCCCCTGAACGGAGTCGAAGGGGACGGATTAGTGGCATAACAGAGAGGAACCTACCAATGTTTATCATTTTGTAAACGCACGGGGTTGGTTTAAATTTTAATCTGAGATCTCAACACTTGCGGGTCGACACACTACGTTCACGAGTTGTAATGATACACTTTCCCTTTGGTATTGATATATTGTATAGGTTAAAGCTGTTAATCAATTCTTTAACCAAAACCAATTTAAAATGAAAAAGAAAAGAGTATTACCAAGAGTAGTAATGGCTGCGAGTGTAGCTGCGATGGGAGTAGGTGTTTTTCAGACTTTTGATGCGGAGGCGATGACTACAGGGGCGGGGTATTATATGGAACCTGATTGGTGTGGAGCCTATTATCCAGGATGTATGGAGCTTGTAATAAAGTGTAGACCATCGGGCTACGATCCTTGCGATGCTGGACAGCAGGTGCCTTGTGGTGAGGTGTGCGAGATGCCTTGAAAAGTTTAAAGAAAAGGTTGTTCCTTAGGTATAGGGTCAACTAATTTTAGTAAAAAAATATGAAGTTGACTTAAACTTATGAGAGCAACCTTTAAAGTCTTAGGCGATAAAACATTATATAGATGTATTTGGATTTTTCCCTTGTTGGTCTTACTCACGTTTTGCAATGGCAAGAATAAACCTTCCAATGATCATATTTTAGAATCATCGATTAATTTCTCAAATAATGAAATTTCCTCGATTAGCAAAATTGTATCTAGCATTGAATACTTTGTTTTGCCTTCTAATAGTTCTATATCTTTTGTGGATAAGGCTATTAGAACTAAAGGTTTCTATGTTTTAGGAGATTTTGATTTATCAAAATCACTTACAGTTTTAAATGAAAAATTAGAATTAGTAGGTAATATTCAAAATTACGGTGAAGGACCATCTGAATATCAACATATTCAAGACTTTACGATCAATAGAGAGGAGAATACCGTTGATGTTTTATCAATAAATAAATTAGGTTTAATTTTAATGGAGAATTTCTAGAAGAAATTAAACTCCCGTATTTATTTTATAAAATTCAACATATAGAAAACTCAAAATATATAGCGTTTACTCCAAATGGAATGAAGTCTGGTTTAAATAGACAAAATAGTTCCAGTTGTTTTACAATTTGGGATATAAAAAATGGTGAAACTGTAAATGTAAATTCTCCCATTGAAAAGTTAAAGATTGGTCATGCGAGAGAAAGGAACAATTTGACATACCAAAATGGAGACCTTTTGTTTTCAATAAATTTTTTAGATACAATTTATACTTTAAATACCTGTGGTGATGTGAAATCGAAAAGATTCTTTAAGAGCGAAATTCCAAGTTTACCACTGGAATATGTAGAATCAACAAATTCAATGTTGCATTACCTGAATAACTCTGAAATCAGGACTAAATATTTTTATCATCAAGCTAATTTACTTGAGGATGAAAGTTATTTTATGACAAGAGTTGTTAAAAACGGAAAATTCACCAACTTACTTTATTCTAAGAATAGTGGAAAAAGTGTTCTTTTTTCGCAATTTGAAAATGATATCGATTTTGGATTAAAATGGATAAATCCTTTGATATTGGATGAAGAAACTTTAATAACTGTTACAGAACCAATGGAATTAATTTCTCAATTTGAAGAAGGTTCTCCGGTGGATTCTGAATTTTATAAAGTAACAAAGAATTTAACTATTGATTCTCCCCTGATTTTAATTAAATATCATCTAAATTTTTAGATGGTTGTATAGCAAGGGGTGGGTTAACTATGTTTTGTCGTTGAAATGAGTTTTCAATTTCGCTTGAAGTGAAAAGAGAGGGCCCCATGAACGGAGCTCGCAGGTTATTACATCATTAACTTTACGTTAGACGTATAATTCATATTTCCTACTCATTTTTGGAGTAGTTACTGGGACAGGTAAATGCCGCTACACAGCTGGATTATGGAAACGGATTGGCGGGAATCGGTAGCGTTATCAATTACCTGTATCAGAAGGGATTATTGGAAGAAAGCCCCTTTGAACTTTTTTCGGAGCCGGAGGATACGTTGATAAAGGTGCTTTTTGGGGTCAGGTGCCATGAAATCACCCTTTCGGAGGGATTGCCCGGGATTGGGATATATTTTCTGTTCCGCCTTAGGGAAACCGGTTTGCGGGGGGATTCCTTTCAGGCCATGCGGTATAGGGAAGCGATCATCGCCACCATAGACCAGCTGAATGATTTCCTTAAGCGAATGCCCCGGGAAAAACTCGCTCAATATGACCTGAGTATCTGTCATGGCTGGAGTGGGGTTTACCTGTACTTGCTGCAAGTGGAACGATTGGGATATGTAAAGGAGAAAATTACCAAACTGGTCCATCGGATACAGATGATGATTGGTAAATTAACGTTCACGAGTTGAAACACTACGTTCACGAGTTATACCGGTACACTTTCCCTTTGGTATTGATATATTGTATAGGTTAAAGCTGTTAATCAATTCTTTAACCAAAAAACAATGTTGACATGAAAAAGAAAAGAAGATTACCAAGAGTAGTGATGGCAGCGAGTGTAGCTGCCATGGGCGTGGGTGTTTTTCAGACTATTGATGCGGAGGCGATGACTACAGGATCGGGCGCAATGTGTTGCGCTTTTGATGGAGATGGTTGTGTCGATGATTTTGGGTTTTTTTATCCAGAAGATGTAATGGTTGCTAGGGAATTCCCTGGAGACACCTGTACTAATCATCAGTAGGATATATTGGAGCGATGTAATTCGCTCCAATATTATATTCAATTAAATGAAATATAAATGAAAGTAGCCAAGCTTAGCTTTAGTTTAATTGTCCTCTTAATGTTATTTGTTTCATGTTCGTATAATAAGGATAGATTTCATAAGGTGTTTTCTTTTGAGTCAATATCAGAAATAAAATCCCTGGAAGGGGTTAAACATGAATTTGTTGAGCTGATAAACCCAAAAAAAATCGAACTAAAAAATAAATTTCTGATAATAGGAGAAAGTAGAAGAATTGACGATTACAATTTTCCTATACACATTATTGATAAAGTAAAAATGAAGTACCTTTCAGGAAAAGGGAAAATAGGGTTTGGACCTGGTGAAATATCAGATGCTTATGGAATAGGTGTAAGTGGGAAAGACAGTATGTTGTGGGTGTATTCAGCTCTTGAAAAGCGATTTTCTAAGTTTAATATTTATGACCAAGAGCAACTTTCAAAATATCAGATAAAGCAGGATGAAAACTTTTTTATGGCAACAGCCATGGCTTGGAGTTCAGATAGTTCTGTGGTGTGTCGGATGGCCAATGATCCAAAAAAATTTGTTGAGTTTAAAATAGATGGGACAAGGTTAGCGGGCTATGGACTTTGGCAGAATTTAGAAGTTGGTGAGGAACTTAACGATTTTAATATGGGGCAACTAAATCATGGGTGGTTCAAAGGAAATAGAGAAAAGAATATTTATGTTAACGCTGGCTATAATCGGGATCATATTGAAATTCTGCATAAAAGGAAAGGAGAAATTTACACTATAGATGGTCCAAGAAATGAGATTCCTAAATATAAGTTTGTTTCTGGAGGAAAAGGAAGATTAAATCGCCTAATAATAGATGAAGATAACCCAAAAGCCTACCGAGATGTGTGTATTGGGGATGAATATATATATGGTTTATATTCTGGATACACTAGAAAGGAAATATTGCGGGAAGGTAAATATGCCAATGATATCTTTGTTTTTAATTATCAGGGAGATATTATAGATCATTACAAAATTGACATTTCTTTAAGTGCTTTTACTGTGGATGATAAATCAGGGAAAATATATGGAATCACTGCGGATGAAAATCCAGGAATTGCTGTTTTTAATGTGCCTGATTGATCCTGATTTGTATGATAGACTATCTCCATTTAAACACTTCCTTTTCGGACAATCTAGGTCTAATAAATGGCAAAAGCGCTTCCATCCTATATTTCTCAAGCTTGGAAGATCCGTTTTATGCCGAAGATATTGCTTATTCTTTTTTAGAGGAGTTGCTCGGACAAGTAAACGTAGCTTCATTGCTTGATTACGGAAACGGGTTTGCGGGAATTGGCAGCCTTATCAATTACCTGCATCAGAAGGAATTGCTGGAAGAAAGCCCCTTTGAACTTTTTTCGGAGCCGGAGGATACGTTGATAAAGGTGCTTTTTGGGGCCAGGTGCCATGAAATCACCCTTTCGGAGGGATTGCCCGGGATTGGGATGTATTTTCTGTTTCGCCTTAGGGACAGCGGTTTGCCGGAGGATTCCTTTCAGGCCATGCGGTATAAGGAAGCGATCATCGCTACGATTGACCAGCTGAATCATTTGCTTAAGCGAATGCCTCAGGAAAAATTAGCTGAATATGACCTGAGCATTTGGCATGGCTGGTCTGGGGTTTACCTGTACTTGCTGCAAGCGAAACGATTGGGATATGTAAAAGAGAAGATAGCTGAGTTAACGCTGCAGGTCAGGAAAATTATGGTTGGAATGTTGGGTACAGCAAAGGTAAGCTGGATGCACTTGGAAGCTTGGTTTACGCTTTTCCAAGACCCAGATACCTGGCAAAATGAAGTAATGGCGGACAGGCTGGAGCAGTACCTACAACAAATTAAAAGTGAGCCTGTTGATTTTTATAATGCCGCTTTTTACGCCTTGTTATTGAGGTTATTGGGGGAAGCCACTGGGGCAGCGTCCGCATCCGACCAGTTAGAAAACTTCGTCAGAAAAAAGCTGGACGAAATACCGCTCAGTCGCCTGTTTTCCGCAGATCCACGGACAGGCGCGATTCCTATGGGATTGGACAGAGGACTGGTGGGGACAGCACTTCCTTTGCACAGCTTGGAAACGGGAAATTGGGAGTGGTTGGAGCTGTTGGGAATTGGAGAAATGCAATATGAAAAATTGGGAAAGAAAAGTGTAATGAAAAATTTTGAATAAGGAATGGAGAATTACTTTGGCTGTGCCTGATTCCTGTTCTTTGTAGAAGGATGTAATTGGGAACTCCCGATAGTGGGGTGGGAAACCTCTTATTAAACAAAAAGAAATGTGAAAATAAAATGAGCACCTTCAAAAAGACACCTTTAAAAGACGTCAGTTTTTTGATACCTGTTAGGATCGACCATACCGACAGGCTGACTAATCTGGAAGTGATCATTGCTTACCTAAGTAAATACTTCGACACATCGGTATGGATATGGGAAAATGATGTGGAGCCGAAAGTTCCGGACTGGATCAGAAAAACCACCAATTATCATTTTGAACCTTCCAAAGGGGACTTGTTTCGGAGGACAAGGATTAATAACCGCCTGATCAAGGCATGTGATACTCCGATAGCGGTGCTTTATGATACGGATGTTATTATCCCGCCACAGCAGCTTATAGCGTCGGTGGAAATGATCCGTCAGCATAGGGCGGGTTTCGCCTTGCCCTATGATGGGCGGTTTGTACAGGTGGACCGTTATCACCGGAAACTTTTTTCAAGATTGCTCGAACCACGTATGTTAACGGACAGTTTGACGGCTTTTGCAGTGGATACTTACCTGTCAGTGGGAGGTTGTTTTGTATTTGATCGTGAAGTGTACCGTAGGTGTGGCATGGAAAACGAAGGAATAGAGGGTTGGGGGCATGATGATGCAGAACGGGTAAAACGCTTAGAAAAGTTGGGGTACAGCATCTTTCGACCCGAAGGTCCTCTTTTCCACCTATGGCATGAGAGGACGGTCAATTCTTGGTTTTATGATGAAGTACGGGCTATCAGGAGCTGTAGGGCTTACTTGGAAACCTGTAAGGCAGATAGGGGGGCGCTGGAAAGGAGTATCAGCCTGTGGAGATGGAGGGGAGAATAAAAAAATGTAAAATGATGAATTAAGAATGATAAATGGCTGGAATCAATGACGCTTTCGAGTGAGTCCCATTTCAACAGGCAAACGATTCGACAGTTCTACAAAAGCAACACCCATGAACAACAATTCACCCATCAATCTTATCCTTTTGTATTGCGGACAACGAACCGGGAATTTTGGAGCAGGCTCACATATTGGAAGCCTTTTGCCTTTTATTAAGAAGGAAAGTAATATTCGTTTTATGGTGATACAGACGGATGACAAGGAGGCCGAAAAGGTGGGAATGGAAAAGATCGATGGGGTGGATGTGCTCCGTATTCCCCAGCCGGAAAACAAACTCTTTCTGGCCAGTACGCAGGATCCTATTTTTAAAATTTATGCCAAAAGGTTGGTAGAGATCATTTATCCTTATGTCAGGGGTATAGAAAACCCAATCTTTTGGGTGAACTCTATCGATTACCTCAACGTGTGCTTTGAACTGAAGGAACACTTGGATTGTCAGCTGCTTTATGTTCACCATGCCTGGAGCTGGAAGATCCATTATAATGTCAGCGATGAGGAGTTTATGGAAGTTTACCGAAAGAATGAATGTACGGATGCATCTACGGCCATAGAATTTACCCGGTATCAGCAGTCCATAGCCATGCTGGCGGATCAGGTGGTGACCGTAACCGATCAGGCCAAGGGCTTTTTTACTCGATATTTGGGTGTTCCTATGGGAAAGGTAAGCACCATTTATAATGGCATTGATATGAACGCTAATTCCGATAAGGTGGATAAATGCTTTATTCGTAAAAGGCTGGGGATAGCTGAAGGTGAAAAGATCATTCTCTATACAGGAAGAATCAAAGCGGACAAAGGGCTTGGTTATTTGTTAGAAGCCTTTAAGAAAGTGTTGGAAGAAGCGCCTAACTGTAGGTTGGTATTGGTCGGTAAAGGGGATTTTGAGGAGTTTATACCATTGGCCTATCCGCATTCCACCAAGGTGACCTTTACGGGCAAGCTACCGAAGGAAGCAGTCTATGATTGGTACCGGATAGCCGATGTGGGCATTTTGCCTTCCTTGCATGAACAGTGCAGCTATACGGCCATTGAGATGCGTTTTTTCCAAGTTCCCATTATTGTCAGTAGTGTGGACGGGCTAGAGGATATGTTTCGAGATGAATACGATGCGCTAAAATTGAAGGTCAACTATAAAGAGAATGGTGAAAGGACATTGGATACGAATGATATTGCTTCCAATATTTTGCGGATTCTTTCAGACCAAAATCTAGCAAAGAAACTTGCCGAAAATGGTTTAAGTGAAGCAAAGGAAAAGTTTACTGGGGAAAGAATGTGGAAAGGGTATTTCGATCTTTTGAGGGATATGAATCAAAAAGAGGGATTATTTCAAAGGGGGCAGGAGGGCTACTGAAGATAGAAAATTTAATTTAATTTTTGTTTAATATAGGTAAATAGGACTTAAAGTCAATCGCTCTCCTCTAAAAGTCACCAAACTCCCTTTGCTTTTAATTAAATAATTAGTTAATTGAAGAAGTCAACATTTTATTATCTTTTCCATGAATGCAAACAGCCTGTTTTTATTGCTGATTTTACCGTTTCTTTTTTCCTGTGAAAACAATACGGAGCAACAAGAGGAAATCCCCCTCGAATCCATGCGCAATGAAGTGTCCGCCACCAAGGTGACGGTGGCCAATGCCGAGAAGCGCTCTTTTGACTACCTGGTCAATGCCTCGGGGAAGGTGGAGGCAGGCCAGCAGGTAATGGTGGTCATCGAGCGGCAGGGTTACCTCAAGGAGCTGGACGTCCAGGAAGGCCAGTATGTGGAGGCCGGGACGGTCATCGCCCGTCTGGACAATACTGACAATGTTTTCAGAAAGGAAAAGGCCCTGGTGCAGCTGAAAAATGCGCAGGCATCCTATAACAGCGAAAAACTGGGATTTGGCTCCATTCTGGAAGGGGAAGACCAAGATCATGTCCTCCAGTTGGACGAGCAGCTAAAGGCCAGCAGCGGCCTGTTGTCCGCAGAGATCGAACTGAAGGAAGCGGAGCTGGAGCTGGCCAAAGCCACCATCAAGGCGCCCATCTCCGGCAAGGTGGCCGACCTGCAGTTGAAGCCCGGCAGTCTGGTCAATGGAGGCGATGAGCTCTGCGAAGTGCTCAACATCCACAACCTGTTGCTCAGTGTAAAAGTACTCGAATCCGACATTCCCTTTATTTCCCTCGGCCAGACGGCGGAGGTCTATCCCGTTTCTGCCGGCACTGGATCGTTGACGGGCAAGGTAAACAGCATCAATCCCAAGGTGGACGAAAACGGCTTGGTGGAAGTGGGCATCAAACTGGGCAATTCCCAAAAACTGCTCCCCGGCATGAACGCCCGTGCGGTGATCCGCGCCCCGCAGTCGGACAATGTGGTGGTGCCCAAGCAGGCACTGGTCTACCGCTCCGGCCGCCCGGTGGTCTTCACCGTGAACGGCAAGGAGGCCAAGTGGAACTATGTGGAGGTGGGCAAGGACAATGGCCGTGAGATAGAGGTCCTTGACGGCATCAAAGATGGAGAGACGGTCATCACGAGCAACAACCTGCAGCTGGGGCACCAGGCACAGATCCAAATCTCAAAAGAAAACGAATAGCGATGGTCAGATTTTTATTGGCGCGGCCGATTGCGGTGACCATGGTCTTTGTGGCCCTGATGGTGTTCAGCCTGATCGCCTTCACCAAGCTTCCGGTCTCGCTGCTTCCGCCCATCGACGTACCGCAGATCGTGGTGAAGGCGAATTATCCCAATGCCTCCCCCGAGGCGATCGAGCAGAACGTGCTGCGCCCGGTACGGGAAAGCCTGATCACGCTGAACGGCCTTGAGGACATGCAGAGCAAGGCCGGTAGCGAAACGGGCACGGTGAGGCTGCAGTTTGCCTACGGCACTTCCATGGAGCTGGCCTATATCGAAGTGAACGAAAAGATCGACCGATTGACCAACAGCCTTCCCGAAGAGCTCTCCCGTCCCCAGGTCATCCGCATCAATACCAACGACATTCCCATGGTCCGCATCCAAGTGGTGCCCAAGGAAGGTACCGACTATGCAGAGGTGACCAAGTTGGCCGAAAATGTGCTCAAAAAACGCATCGAACAGCTGGAAGGAATTTCCCTAGTGGACATCAACGGCAAGCAGGAACGGGTGATCACCGTGCGTCCGGACAAGGCCGTGCTGGCAGGACTGGGCATGGCCGAGCAGGACGTAATCAATGCCATCACCTCGGGCAACCGGGAACTTCCCGGCATCAGTGTGAAGGACGGCCAGTACCGCTATTTCTTGCGGCTGGCCACACGCGTGGATACGCCAGGGGACATCGAAAATCTTCCGGTCAGTGGTCCAGAAGGCCGCGCGGTGCCGCTGGGCAAAGTGGCCGAGGTGCAGTACCGGATGGAGGAGACGATGGGATATCACCTGTATGGGCAGCGGCAGGGGCTGGTGATTACCGTCCACAAGCAGGCGGCGGCCAAGATGAACGAACTCATGGAAAAGGTCGGGGAATCTGTGGGCCATTTCAGGCAGGATTATCCGCAGGTGGATTTTGCCATGACCCAGGACCAGAGCACCCTGCTCAACGCGGGCATCAGCAACCTGCAGACCAGCCTGCTCTTCGGAGGGCTCTTTGCCTTTGGGGTGCTGTTTATCTTTATGGGCAACTACCGCATGCCGGTGATCATTGGTCTGAGCCTGCCCACATCGCTGGTGATCAGTTTTTTGGTCTTCCAGGCAGCGGGCATCTCTATCAACGTCATCTCGCTGAGTGGCCTGGCCCTTGGGCTGGGCATGCTGATCGACAATGCCATCATCGTCTTGGACAATATCACCCGTAAGCGCCAAGAGGGACTGCCGCTGTTCGAGGCCTGCGTGCAGGGGGTAAACGAGGTGATGTCCGCACTGATCAGTTCGGTACTGACCACCTTGGCGGTCTTTGTGCCGCTGGTATTCCTGAGCGGGATTTCCGGAGCCCTGTTCCTTGACCAGGCGGTATCGGTGGCGGCGATCCTGTTTGTTTCGCTGTTGGTGGCCTTTGTGCTGCTGCCACTGCTGTACCGAGTGTTCTTTTCCCATAAAACCTGGGAGAGCAACCGCGAGGACAGCCGTTTTTTCAAGGCCATAGTAGCTTGGTACAAAAAAGGCTATCAACGGGTGATGGCCAATAGGAAGCTGAGTTTGGCGCTGCTCCTGATGCTGATTCCGGTGTTTTTGCTTATTGGAATGGCCCTGCCCACGGAGGGACTTCCGCCCATTGCCAAAAAGGATGCCGTGCTGGAGGTGGACTGGAACGAGCCCATCGGCGTGGCGCAGAACCGGGACCGTATAAAGGAGGTGATGGCCAGCCTTCAAGGGGAATTTGAACACGCAGAAGCGGATGTTGGTGTGCGGCAGTTTTTGCTCTTTGACGGGGAGAATTCTGTGCAGCAGGCCACGGTGTACATGGATTTTAAGGACCAGCAGTCCAAAGAGAGGCAGACCGTCCAGTTGGAAAAAATGCTGGGGAATACCTTTCCGCAAGCCACTGTGGAGATCACTGATGCTCCGAATGCCTTTGACCAATTGTTTGCCTCGGATATCCCCTATTACGAAATGCGCTGGAAGGAGCTGGAAAGCAAGCGGCCTGTCCCCGCTGCCGAGATGGGGCCTTGGCTGGAGGAGCTGCCTGTGACTAATTGGAAAAAAGGGCCCGGGCTGCAGGAAGAATCAGCAGTGCTCTTCCGGGTGGATCTGGAGAAACTGGCCCTTTACGGGATCGACATCGGTGCGCTGACAGGTGAGATCGAAAGGCTCTTTGGCCGCTACACCATCGATGAGATAAGGCGCTTCAGCGAAGTGACGCCGATCCGGCTGGAGGGCAACAAATCGGATTTTATGGCCATCCTCCGCAGCAACCACTTGGAAGGCAAGGAAGACCAGCGCTATGCGCTGGCCAACTTTATCAACGTAAGCTATGAAGACCATTATAAATATGTCACGGCGGACAAGACGGGCATCTACCAATCGGTAAGCCTGACAGGCGCCCATCCCGAGGAACGGGAAGGTGACCTGAAAGAGTGGGGCCGTGGAAAGAATTTCAGTGTGTCCTTTGCAGGGCAATATTTTAAGGACCGGGAAAATATCCGGCAGCTGATGGGGATTTTGGGCGTGGCGGTGTTGCTGCTGTACTTTATTTTGGCCGCACAGTTTGAGAGTTTCGTGCAGCCGCTGATCGTGATCTTTACCTTGCCCTTGGGCATTGGCGGAGCCCTGTTGATGCTCTGGCTGACGGGCACCTCGCTGAATGTGATGTCCGCCATTGGTCTGGTGGTCATGCTGGGCATCATGGTCAATGACGCCATCCTGAAGATCGATACCGTCAACCGACTGCGGGAGCGCTATGCCTTGGAGCATACCGGGGAGACAAGCAGGGAAATTCTCGATCGGGCACTGTTCCGAGCAGGGGAAATTCGCCTGAAGCCCATCCTGATGACCTCGATCACCACCATTCTGGCGCTGTTGCCGGTGGTGTTCAGCGCCGGATTGGGAGCAGACCTGCAGCGGCCCCTGGTCTTCAGCGTCATCGGTGGCCTGACCATCGGCACGATGACGGCACTGTATTTTGTGCCGCTGGCGTACTGGGCGGTGAGTAGTGACAAGATTAGAGTAAAGAGCCAAGAATAAAGAGAAAAGACAGGTAGTAAAAATACAGCGTTGAGTTGGGAGACTCAGCTTTTGTGGTCCCACGTCAGAGACGATGGGACAACGTCTAATCGTAGTTGTGCCGGGTCTCTGCCCCGGCACTAATAAGCACTGAGTCTCTGACTCAAATAAAAAAGAATAAGATGAATAATTCTGTAAAACCATACAGTATATCTGACCAACATGGAGTTTATTTTCTCACCCTAACGGTTGTGGATTGGTTGGATGTTTTTACACGGAAAGAATATAAATTGGAAGTAGTGGACAGTTTGAATTATTGTGTGGGGAAGAAAGGATTGGAGCTTTATGCCTGGTGTTTGATGAGCAATCATTTGCACCTTTTGGCTAGGGCCAGAGAGCCGTTTAGGATAAGTGATTTCTTGCGGGATTTTAAGAAATATGTTGCCGCGAGAATTCTTGATAGTTTGGGTCGGGAATCAATAGAATCTAGGAGGTCGTGGATACTTTCGAGAATGAAATTTAGAGGTGGACAGGTTAAGCGTGTGCTCAATTATAAGTTTTGGGAAGACAACAATCGAGCGATATGGATTGAGTCAAACAGTTTTCTAATACAAAAGCTTCATTATATCCATGAAAATCCGGTAAAGGCAATGATTGTAGAGAGTCCGGAAGATTATCTGTTTAGCAGTGCCCGGGATTATGCAGGAATGAAAGGTCTTGTAAAAGTAGCATTGATTTGAAGGACTGAGTCGGGAGACTCAACTTTTGTGGTCCCACGTCAGAGACGATGGGACAACGTCTAATCGTAGTTGTGCCGGGTCTCTGCCCCGGCACTAATAAGCACTGAGTCTCTGACTCAATTAAAAAAGAATAATACAATATGAGTAGTGAACCAATGAGCCCAAAGCTCACTACTCACTACTCATATCTCAAGACTATAAATGAGTTCATTCAGGATCACGATATCGTTTTTTGTGCTGGCCATCATTGGCTTTGCGCTGGTGCCACGGCTGACCGTGGAGCTGAACCCACGTGAGCAGCAGCCTGTGCTGAGTGTTTCCTTTGGGGTGTCGCAGGCGGCACCGGAGCTGGTCGAAAAGCTCGGTACGGCACCACTCGAAGGGCTTTTTTCGCAGTTGTCGGAGCTGAAGAAGATCGAGTCGGTATCCAACTATAGCAGTGGCCAGGTCACGCTACGCTTTGACAAGCACACCGATATGGAGTTCAAGAAATTTGAGGTGGCCTCCCTGATCCGGCAGGTGTACCCTTCCTTGGACCAAAAGGTGAGCTATCCGCTGATCTACCAGTCTGCGCAGCGCAATGAAGAGCCGCCCATTCTCCAGTACAGCATCAATGCACCCTTTGCGCCCTTTGAGATCAAGAAAGTAACCGAGGACGTGCTGAAGTCCGTGCTTACGCGGTTTGACGAGGTGGAGGAAATCCAGGTGTACGGGGCCAACGACCTTCAGCTTTATGTGACGTACGACATCCAGAAATTACAGGCCTTTGGCCTGACCCGCGGCATGCTTACGGGAGTCCTGCGCAATGCCTTCGGGACAAGCTATCCGGGGATGGCGGTAAACCACCAGGGGGAAGCGCTGTTTGTCCAGCTGGACCGCAGCTTGGGCAGTTTGGAGCAATTGGAAAACCTACGGATCATAAGCCGTGGCGGCAAGGACATCTACCTTCGGGACCTCGCCCGTCTTACCTTGGAAGAGGCCGAACCCAGCCGGTATTACCGTATCAATGGCAACAACTCCGTGACCATGAGCATCACCAGCCGGCCGGGCGTGAACAAGGTGGTGTTGGCCAAAAAACTGAGGGAAGCTGTCGAGCAGGCCGGACAATTGCTGCCATCAGGCTATGATGTGCGACTTGAGCAGGACGATACCGAGTACCTGTCCAAGGAACTGCACAAGATCTACCAGCGCTCTGGGCTTTCTATCCTGATCTTGGTGGTCTTTATCTTTCTGATCAACCGCAACTGGCGGTACCTGACCGTGCTGTTTCTCGGGATACTGGTGAACCTGAGCATCACCGGGATTGTCCTGTATGCACTGGGTACGCACCTGCACCTGTACAGCATTGCGGGACTGACGATTTCCTTTGGGCTGATCGTGGACAATGCCATCATCATGATCGACCACTTGCACAAACACCGCAACAGGAAGGTTTTTCTTGCGCTTTTGGCCGCATCCTTCACGACGATCGCGGCATTGCTGATGGTGTTTCTGCTGCCCGAGGAAGACCAGCGCAACCTGACGGACTTTGCGGTAGTGGTGGCGGTGATGCTGGCGGTGTCCCTGTTGGTGGCACTGTTGTTTACCCCGGCCATGTACGGGCTGTTGTTTGGCGAAAAAGCCAGGAAGGGACGAAAGCTGACCTTGCCGCAGCTGCGGAAAAGGGCGGTCTGGTTCAGGAGGTATTTTGGTACGATCGGCTTTGTGGCGCGGTTCCGGAAAACACTTATCGTGCTGCTCGTATTGCTCTTTGGCTTGCCCATATTTTACCTTCCGGCCAAATGGGAGGGGCAGGACTGGTACAACAAGACCATTGGCAGCACGGTCTACCAAGAGGATCTCCGTCCTTATGTGGACAAGGCACTGGGCGGATCGCTGCGCATGTTTGTGCGCGGGGTGTTCGAAAAATCGGGTTACCGGGAAGCAGCCCAGACCCGTTTGTATGTGAATATCCGGCTGCCCTTTGGCAATACGCTCGATCAAATGGATTTTATCGTACGGGAATTTGAGGAATTCCTGAATGGGGTGAAGGGCGTGGACAAGTTTGTCAGTAGCGTTTATTCTGGGCAACAAGCTTCGATCACCATCACTTTTGAGGAGGCCTATGAGAATTCTGCGCTTCCCTATCAGCTGAAAGGGCGGCTGTCGGTAAAGGCCACCGACTGGAGTGGTGCCAACTGGAGCATTTATGGTGTGGGGCAGGGCTTCTCGGCCGGTCCCGGTGGAGAGGGAATCCCTTCCTTTACGGTCATGATGAAGGGGTACAATTTTGACGAACTGGAGCGGCAGTCGGAGGTGCTCGCCGAAAAGCTGGAACGGCACAAACGTATCCAAGAGGTAAACACCAATGAACGAATGGGCTACAGGGAAAGGACCTCAGAGGAATTTGTGCTGCGATTTGACCAACGGCAGTTGGCACTCCAGCGGGTCAACCAGTACGAGGTGATCAGCGCATTGGAGGCTGTGTCCAAGCCCACGCGTACTTCCCTTTACCTGAGCCTGGACGATACCCATTACGGGGTGATGGTAAGGGAGGAAGATTCGGAGGGTTTTTCCCGGTTTGACCTGGAGGAGACCACCCTGATCAGTGGTGAAGACCGGATGTTCAAGGTGTCCAGCTTGGGTACGCTGCGGAAGGAAACCACCACCAATTCCCTGCATAAGGAAGACCGCCAGTACATCCGTAGGGTGGCCTTTGAATACATGGGCTCGCGGAAGTTTGGCAGCGAGTACTTGGATGAGGTACTGGAAGAGATGACGGCCAGTATGCCCATCGGTTATTCGGCAGAGACTTCGTCTTACTACTGGGGCCGTGACAAGGCCAAGCGGCAGTACACCTTGCTGCTGGTACTCATCGTGGCTATTTTCTTTATCTGCGGAGTGCTTTTTGAAAACCTTAAGCAGCCGTTTTATATCATTGCCGTGATTCCGATTGCCTTTATCGGGCTGTTTTTGATCTTTTCGCTGTTTGATTTTTACTTTGATCAGGGCGGTTATGCGGCCTTTGTCATGCTGGGAGGTCTGGCCGTAAATGCGGCCATCTTTATCGTCAACGACCTGAACAATCGCCAAAGCGGACGCTATAACCGCAATGTACTGAAGGCTGTCGCGGGCAAGGCCATTCCGATCCTATTGACGGTACTTTCGACCTGCTTTGGGCTGATCCCTTTTATCATGGAGGGCCAAAACGAAATTTTCTGGTTTTCACTGGCCATTGGTACCATCGGTGGACTGGTGTTCAGCATGGTGGGGGTGTTTTTTGCCCTGCCGGTATTCCTGTGGAGGAATAAGAGTAGGAGGTGTAGGGGAAGTATTGTGGATTAAGATTATAGAGCCGCTAAACAAAGAGAAAGGTGCTTTCTGTGGGTTGTTCTGAAAGGAGTACATATGCCAGAGACCTTGGCTGGTCTAACTATCACCATTGCCATCCACAAATAGTTTATGATTTCTGTTTTGTTAAGGATTCAGCTCAGGTTGGGGCATGAGGTATGCTTTATTCACTGCGGAGGTTTCTCTATTTTCAACCCTACTTTATAAAGTTTGAAGTAATCCAATTCGATGTCCTCATCCGGTTTCTCTTTCATCCAAAGATCCCCATTTCGCATAAGCATGCTTGATACCTCTAATCCGGACGGAATGATGTCATTTAGCCTATTTCCTAAAGAATCAAAAATAGTGATCCTTGAACGATATTTCCTTTGCATCCGCTGTCGAAAGGTCTTGGCCTCTTCTGGGGTTTTATTGCCTTTTGACGTTTCTAAATCTACAGCGTCGTAACCAGGGAAGTAGGCTATTACGAAATAGTCATTTAGTTTTTTGATGTTTAAAATCCGACCCGTTTTAATATACAGACTGATCATTTCACTTCTCGATAATGGTGCCTGTGATCCTTTAAAATAATGGTAATCAAGTAAGTTCAAAGGGGTTTGAGAAGATAGGGAGTATGGAGGTACAGTGTTATAGATATAGATAGTGGGATCACCACCAAACACAATGTAGAGTAAGTCGCTGTCAAATGTAAATACGGGATAATGGGCTGATATAAAAAAGTGGAGGCCGTTTCGATAAAGACTTGTTTTAGGAAGCGTAATAATGGGCTTTTTATTCCCTGTAGAAGGATTCAGTATGTTGAGAAAAAACATTTCTTTATAATTAAACCCGGATTATGCGTTAGGAATCGTAGTGAGAGCTGAAATTGCAAGAAAATCAGTTAGTTTGGAGGCATTAGCGTAGCACCGCTACGGTTATGCCGAAAACTAAAGTGAAACGGCTGATTTTGAAGCAGTTTCAGGTCGCAACAGATAGGTTAATGCATATTCCGGGTTAAAGAAATTTGAGGATGATTGATTTACATATAGATAGTCGCTTCTGAATTTTTCCATACCATAGCCCATTGCCTTTATTGAAAAGGAGGGGATTTGAAAATCATCTATCCTTGTTTGAGACAAAAGGTTACGTGAAAAATCGTATGATAAGAACCCTTTATAACCATAAGCGATGAATGAGCTATCCGAATTTAATCTCAATGAGGATAGAAGTCCACCATAACCATCAGGCACATCTCCCAGTTTTGAAAATGACGATTGAATACTTCCATTAAAATCGGCAATAAAAATTTCTTCAGAATAGGGTAAGTTTTCCGAGAAAAGAACAGTTTCCGAAACGGGGTCTATATCATGGACAGTAGTGATTCCCAAGTAATCGATCTGGATGCTGTCCAGCTTTTCCAACGTGACCGAAATTTGGCTGTTTTCCGATTTGGAAGTCTTATTATCCTTATTTGCGCAAGAAAACAAGAGCAAAAGGAGGACAAGTCCCACAATATTAGTGTAAGATTTCATAGGCTGAGGTGTTTGCTAAGGTCGAAAATAGCCACATTTGGGTTTTGGTCCCTAGTGATGCCGTAGAGGATACCATTTTTACTATCCATCGAAAAACTCAGGATGGGATAATCAAGCTGGAAATTATTGATAAAATTACCTTCATAGTCAAATTGAAAAAGTTGAGGGTTGGATGTTAAGGCATCATCGCTATCTGTATTTTGTCCAACATACAAGGCGAAAAAGTACTCTTCTTGAAGATACAATTGCGTGTAGTACGTCGTCAATGGATCATCAAATACCGGATAAGTGGTCTTATTATAATGGTGAAGTTGAAATTTCGGGTCTTGGTTTACTGGGCCTTGGATATAAAGACGCTTTACCGTGTGAATGTTGAAAATTTCGAAAAAGTCCTTTAGTACTCCCGTGATACCCACCAAGGTTTTATCGTTAGAAGTGGTTAACGGACCTTGGCAAATGAGTGAAACGGTTAATGGGGACAGTTTTTCATTTTCGACCATGTTATTCCATGTACCAATGGTCTTCAAAGTGTCTTCTTCTAGGTTAATTTCGGCAAGTTTGTCCCATGTTTGGGCGGTTTTGACCAAGTAAGAACTCGGTGAAGTCAATGATATTTGAGTTGTGAAATTTAAGTTGGTGGGAGTTTTGAGCTGCTTTTGTGTCAATTTAGTGGTGTCAGCCCCATGGATATTATAGAAATTGAGTGTTCTGCGGTTGCCGTCAAATGTGAAAAATTCCCCTTCTGAAAAACCCGGCTCCATCCCCGTAGATTGCACCATTTCACCTGGACCAAATCCTTTTTTTCCTATGGAACCAATAAAAGAATCATTTTCTAGGTCGTACAGATAAAATAAATCGGTTTCTAAATTAGCGTTTTGGGCCACGACAAGGTGATTGTCCAAGAATAGAATATGCCGTGGATTAAGAAATTCCTGAAAATTGAGCTTTCTCCCATTCAATTGGGTGGGGGGAGGGATGTCTTCTGTAGTAAACCGGATAATGGTTTCCAGTTCAGATCTTTTAAACTCCTTTTTAGATTGACAGTTCACCATCATAATCATGACAAGAAATATAATGAGAATCCTTCGCATGGCTAAAAGTTGTAATGGTTGAGGTGTAGTAAAACTATTAAAATAGTTTATTAACTAAAAGGTTTTTAGTTAGTTTTATTTATCTTGGGCGATAATTGGCCATTGGTTTGCAGCATGGCATTATCCCATACCGGCAGCATCGTGTTGACACCCTTGGAAAAATAGCTATCACCTAAAATAAACATATAAAATGAGATCGTTGAAAACTACCCTAGCATGCACTGTAACGGTTTTGATAAGTTTGGTTTCCTGTGGGGAATCTGAGAAGAGGAAACCTGCGGGGCCGACCGCTGAGCTGAAACTCGAGGTGGTAGATTCCTTAATAGTCGATGAGTTGGAGCCGTTGGTGATGGATGATCATCGAGGTGATTTGGGGTATTATTTGCTCAGAAATACCAAAAGCCGCCAGCCGCTGTTGGTGGATGAACAAGGGACGGTGATTCAGGAGTTTGATATTCTTAATGACGGACCGGATGGAATAGGCAGCTATGGTTCAGGGTATCGACTGCTTGATGATACCACTTGGGTGGCACAAAACCTGATGGATGGATATTATATTTTTGATTATCAAGGAAGCAGAAAGAAGCACCTGTCCCCTCATCGGGCCGGCTTGTTCTCTATTTCTGTATATGCCAATCGAACGACATTTACGCCCTATTTGAAAGGAGGCAAAGCCCACATTCTGGGAGAAGAGCCCAATGCCTTTGACCATAAGTCCATCAGTGCTAAAGAACTCGGGAGTAAATTTTATGACAGTGCCAAGACTATTTTTGATTACGAAGTGCAATCGGAGGATTTTAAATTAATAAGTACTTTCCCCAAGGCTTGGAGGCCTAAGGCAGAGGAGCGCTATGTGGGACTTTCCTTTCCGTTGGTGACCATCAATCGCAAAAGCCTAAAAATGGCTTTACTGCCTACAGTGGGCAATCAACTGTTTATCTATGATTATTCTGGGGATAGCCCCGTTTTGGAAGATACCGTGCTGCTGTCCCATCGGCATCGTCCAGATACAGCTCCAGATGCCAAGCTGGATGCAGAAAAGTGGCTAGAAGATTATCCCTTGTTTACGGATTTGAGGGTGTGTGGGGATGGTTTTTTGGTGGGTTTTTATACTCGGATTCCTGCCGATGTCCTGAAGGAGCTCAGGGCCAAAAGTGAGGAGTATTATAAGCTTCCTGAATTTAAGAAGGCCTCCGCCCAATACGCTAAACCGTACCATATGCTGGTCCAAAATGGTGAGCAAGTAGGGGTAATTGATGAATTGCCCGTGCATGGAGGAATTAACTTTGCTGATGAAGATGGATTTATCTATGTCAATGATAACAGTGATCCTGAAGTGGAAAGGGATTATAATGTGTTTTATAAATTAAAGGTGAAGCAGTAAAACTTATTTTAAACCGGGTTAAGAAATAGTCTTTTGCAAAAAAAAGATTAGCCCTTAAAAAAAACTTTTTTCGAGGTTGAAATTACCAAAAATGTAAATAATCGGCCTGATTTTGCTTAAAACAAGGGCTATTTCGACAGCGCAAACGGTTTCGGTTTGAAAATATCGAATCTATAAGTATTTAACCTTAAAGTTGCTGAAATGTTAATTTTATATATTTTTTATTGATGTATTTGCAATAATGGATTCTCTTCTTTACGTTTGAAGTACAATCACGTGATTCATTAATTAATAGTACCTGCCCAAAATAATTAGCCTCAGAAAATCCGGTGAAGTCCATCGGGAGGTTTTTACAAGAGTTAGTTTGTTAACCCTTAAAACTTTAAAACCATGAGATTAATTATTGCAACAATGATGGCCCTAAGCATTTCACTAAATGCCTCGGCCCTAACTGCAGGTCATACTGACCTCAAAAAAGAAGAAAAAGAAGCTAAAGCTGTTCTCGAAAAAATTGGGAACAAGAAAGTACAGTTAAAGTTTTTGACCGAGCCAAATGGAAACGTACTGGTAAGGATCAAAAACGCCAACAGTGGAGTGATCTACAAAGAAATAATCAAGACAGAGAAGGAATTTAAGAAAAACTATGACCTCTCTGCGCTCGCTGAAGGTGATTACAAGTTTGAGGTGTTTACCCGAGAAGATGGTACCATCTCCAATTTTGAGTTTAACCTTGGCGAAGAAAAGTCTGCTGGATCCAATTATTTCACCAAAATCAAGGTGATGGATGATAAAAAGATAGCTCTCCTTGTAAAAGCAAAAGGAGCTAACAAAAAGTACATCCGTATCCTTGAGGAAGGTCATGTGATTTTTGAAGACACTTTCGAGGGGGATAAATACGGGAAATTATTCACTTTCGAAAAAGTAGCCTCTCTCAGTAACCTTGTATTTGAGGTGAGAGATGAGGAGGGAGCTGGCAAATACCTGTCCGCTCTGTAAGTACACTTCTTAGCTAAGAAATTGAAGGACTGTCTTTAGGGGCAGTCCTTTTTATTTTTATGTGTATTGAGGTTTTAGCGTGAATTTATAAGCGCTAGGAAGATGATTGCCGCTAAAACAAGGATATTAATATTGATGTTTACGCATAAGCGTTGACCATGGCTATGGGTGTCATGCCCTTTCAGGGCTTTTGTTATACAAATTGGCTTTTTCAGTTTAAGAAACAGATCAGCGCAAATCTTAATCATCTGCGCCATCAGCGTCCTATCAAAACGAACCGCTATCCCCCCCAATTTTTCTGCTTTATCTCTAATTCGGAATAAAGCAAGGCCTCTGGGGTATATCCATAAATCCGGATACAGCCAAATCATTTCCCATTTCATAACAGCGATAGGTAGGGCTGAATTAATAACCCACTGCGAGTTGTTCCGCAGTAAAGCCATTGGCACAGCAGTTTTTGAGAAGACAAAGCGTTACGATATTTCTCAAAAGCTGGTGCAAACGTTTGAAATGAATCCCGAATTTTAATGGTGAAATTAATTTTAAAAATTTTATCGAGTAATTTTATTTTGTTTAATGATTATTGTTTGAAATAATATTTTAAAAAGTGTTGCCCGGCTTTATTATGGGAGGAATGAAGTCGATAATACGGTATAATTAATGTTTTGGCGGTATTGTTACTGAATCGTTAATTTTAGATATTTTTCATTGAATATTTGGTAAATATATCGTTCGTGTATTACATTTGTAGTGTAATCAAAAACAAAAAACAATTACACGCCCAAAATAATTAAGCTCAAAAAAACTAAACGCCCAGAAAGCCCAAACGGCTAATGGGAAAAAGAAATCTAAAAACTCTATAAAATTTTCTAGTTATGAGATTAATTATTGCAACACTAGTAGCGTTCTGTATTTCAGTAAGTACATTCGCGAAGACAGGATCTGACCTGGACGAAAAAACCGTTAAAATTGAAAAAGTAGGAGACAAAAAGGTAGAATTGAAGTTCTTGGCTGTACCTAGCAGCAAAGTGCTGGTAAGAATCAAAGATGAGAACAGCTCAGTGATCTTCAAGGATATTATTTCAAGCGATAAATTATTTGCCAAAAAGTATGACCTTACAGCCCTAGCTGATGGCGAATACCACTTTGAAGTATTCACTCCTGAGCAAGGAACTATCCAGAACAAAGACCTTTTTGTAGGTACCAAAAGAGTGAAAGCAGGTTACTTCACTAAAGTAAAAGTACTTGACGAAAGCAATATCGCCTTCTTGGTGAAGTCTTCCGATGACAGCAAAAAAATTGTTAGAATCCTTGACCAAGGAAATGTGATTTTCGAAGATAGCTTCGAAGGTGACAAGTTTGGAAAAGTCTTCAAATTCGAAAAAGTAGCTTCTCTTGACGACTTGGTATTTGAAGTAAGAAATGAAGCAGGTGACGGTGAATACATCTCTGCCCTGTAAGAAGTATAGTATTTAATAGACTTAAAAAGGTGTTTCCGGTTTGGAAACACCTTTTTTTATCCTCACTCGCCAGAAATGTACAGGGCCTTTTCTAGATTGCCGATAATGGTCAGGTAGATGTCCCGGTTACCATCCAAATTGTTCGGCTCTATCTCTATGGTGCCGTTTCCATTGCCATCCATGGCCAGCGTCAGGTCTACATTTTCCAGTAACCTGTTAATATCAACGTTAAGGTAGATGTCCTGATTTCCTGTAATGCTGATACTCCCCGATTGGGCTGCCGCAGTGAGCATTTCCTCAGTATTGGTATGGAATGTCATCAGCTGATTGTTGACATTGCCATCTATTTTTAAGGTCTTTTCATACATGGCATCCGTTTCAGTAAGTGCAGTATCCTGCTGGAGCTGCAGAGTGATGTCAGCGTATTCCCCCGGGTTTAGTGTTACTGTCCCTATTGTTTTGGTCAGCGGCAGGGCACTTTCCAAAAGGCTCAGCCCAATGGAAGCATCCCCTTCAAGTGGAAGCTGAACGGAGGCAGCACCTTCGTCACCACCATGAAGGCTTATATTCCCAATGCTCAGTGCTGTACTGATGATATTGGCGCCTGAGATGGTTCTGGCATTTTCGACTGGCTGTTCTTCCTCTAGGGAACTGTTTTCAGCAATTGCCCTTGCTTTTACATTCACCGTGGCATTTGGCATTTCGTCCTGGTCTTCATTGTTACAGGAAAATAGCCCCAGTGTACCGGCGGTGAATAGTCCGATTACCAATAATTGCTTTTTCATAATCTTAATAATAGTTGGTTTACAGGATCAGTACCAAGCCTAATGCCAAGAGCCCGGAGGAGTAAAACAATCCTGTTAAACGCTCTGTTTGAAGCATTAAGAGCCGTAATGGGAGAAAACGGGTAGGCCGAACTTATGAAATGTAGGTTGTTTTTGTGGTGGTTATGGATAATGTGTGGAGCATTTTATGAGTGATATTGGGCGAGTTTTGTGTCAGAATAGAACATTCGAGTGTTCGGAATAGTACAGTCCTAAAGGACTAATGACCTGAAATAGAGCCGGGTGAGAATTGAAAAAAATATTTTTTTAATTATTTTTTATGATAGCATTACAATAATTCCAGGGCAGCGCTAGACTGTAAAATCGAAAAAAACTGTATTGTTTCCGCTCATTTGTCCGAACACCTTGTTGATTTTGATACACTTTTGGCGTTGATATCCCATGCCAAAAGAGGCTGTTTTACGTTTTTTTAATGTTTTGATAATTTTTTGAAGGGTGATTTTTGCTGTGCCAAAACAAGAAAAATGGTTGTGGTATGCGATTGGTGTATAGGGAAGTACAAACGCAATCAGATTTTAAAAACTTACAATTAACATAACAAATACCGTCATGAAAGCATTATTCACATCCGTTTTTGTAGTAGGAATGATTTTCCTGGCCAATGCATCCGCTAACCCCGATACCTTGGCAAAAAAAGAAAGTTTAATGGCCAATACCATGGTAGAGGCCACAGATAAGCATGTCGCAGTCACATTGGGTGCTCCAGTGGGTAAGGTGAAGATCTTTATCCTGAATGAAGACAATAAAATTTTGGCTGTTAACAGGTACAGGGCAAACCAGTCATTGAAAATACCTTATAACTTGGATGACCTTCCAGAAGGAGCGTATAAGATCAAGATCAAAACGAAAGACGAAGAAATCACTTATGAGGTGCTCACGAAAGAAAAGAAGATTGTGATGGACATGCCGATCGTCGCTTATGGCAAAGTGAGTGATCAAAACACCATCAACCTCAAAGTCCTTGGGATCAAAGTACCAGGTACCCACGTGGACATCTTCGACGAATCCAATAAGCGCATCGCCACGGATGAGGTCAATGTGGAAGAAGGGTTTGAGCGAAATTATAGATTTACCAATAGAAAAGTAGAAGGGCTTTATGTGCGGATAAAGGATGCCCAAGGAAGGAAGAAATATATTTATTTCTAAGATCCCACCAATTAGCATAGGTTTGGGCATGGGGCTGTCAATACGTGACAGCCCTTTTTTTGTTGTTGCGACATGTCTTTTGTTATTCAGCTATAGAAGCCACAAAGTCCCTAAGTCACTAAGGGATTGGGACTCTTATAGCAGAGTATTAAACCCGAATTACAAGACATCGAAAAAGGGTAAAGTAAAGTAGCTAACTTATTTGAGAACCACATTAGGCACAATAGGGCACAATAGGGAAAATACGGTAATCAATGCCATAACCGAGGCAATAACTAGGGGAATGTTTAACCCGGAATTAATGCCGTTTAGTTAGTGTGTATCTGGAAAATATGGGTTCTATATTTTTTTCTTGGGCAGTTATTTTTCTGGCTAAATTCTTAGGTGGTTTTCATCCCTTTACCTTTGTTACTTTTTTGCTTCAGGTCAAAAAAGTAACCAAAAAACCCCGCCGCTGTGCATCTATTGGCCTAAAATTAAAACCTCCCCTCATGCAGGCAAACTCCTCCTTTTTAACTGCCAACATTCTTTTAAGGCAGCATTTCGTCAAACAAGCCTGCCTTTTTGCCCACCCGCTTTTTAATTTCTTAACGCCCAATACCTGCAAGGCGGATCCGATTAATAAGTTTCTTATGGATAAATTATCATCATTATTCCATGTAGTGGTATATTTTCTTAAGTAACCAAGTTGAGCGAGAACTATAAGCCCCCCTGAGCCAAAAAAGGTATGGCTTCCTTATTACGGCCCTTGGTATGCCTGTTTTCCAGCCGATGGTGGCGGCCGTTAAGAAAGGGAGTTGGCTTGCGTCGTGGAACAGCGAGACCCACTCGCTTTTAGGCCGTAGCCATCGGCTGGAAATTAAAATGGGTGACGGATCTCGGTCGCAGGGTAAATCCATGTTCCATTTTAAAAGGCCTACCACCGGCCTAGATTTTTTTCTTTCTTTTTTCATCAATAGCCTGCCCCGAAGGCTTTCGGGGGAAAAAAGGAAAAGGATCCACCAAGATGATCAGGTTTCCCCAGCCAAAGTCAATCAAAAAAAGGACTTTTAGGTATATGAAAAGGAGGAAATGCCCTTAACTAAACGGCATTGAACCCGGAATATGCATTAGCCTATCTACGCCACGGCGCACAGGTGTTGCGACCTTAAACTGCTTCAAAATCAGCCGTTTCACTTTAGTTTTCGGCATAACCGTAGCGGTGCTACGCTAATGCCTCCAGACTAACTGATTTTCTTGCACTTTCAGCTCTCACTACGATTCCTAACGCATAATCCGGGTTTAAAAGCAGTGTCCTCAAACAGGCTGAAAGCCTAGTTCAATCCCCCCCCCCTAGACATACCCAAAAACTTCAGGAATTAGATGGAATTAATGCCTTAGCCTACTCTGTGCCATGGTGACTGCTTTTCCTTGGACGATTGATTTGTTGGTTTATACGTTGTCCCTTAGCTGACTGCTGTATTCCTTGACCGTATTGATGAACACCTTTACTTTTTCGGGATCGATATCCGGGTAGACACCATGACCAAGGTTGGCGATGTGCCTGCCGGCACCGAATTGGTCCAGCATTCTTTTGGTGGCGGCTTCCACTTCTGCTGCCGAACCATACAGGGCTGCTGGGTCCAGGTTGCCCTGAAGCGTTTTTTGGTCACCAATGAGGCTTCTGGATTCGGCAATGCCCATGTTCCAGTCGAGGCCGATGGTTTCACAGTTCAGCTTGGCCATTTCCTCTCGTGCAAAGAAGGCGCCTTTGGCAAATACCGTTACAGGCACTTCCGTAATGGCATCGCAGATTTCGGAAATGTATTTCAGGGCGTATTTTTGATAATGGTCTGGCGGTAAGATGCCTGCCCAGCTGTCAAAAATCTGCACAATATCCGCCCCCGCGGCTATTTGGGCCTTGAGGTAGTTGATGGTGGACTTCGTGATCATGTCCAGCAGGCGTTCTGCCAATACCGGCTCCTGATACAGCATGGCCCTGGATTTGGAGAAGGTTTTACTTCCTGATCCCTCGACCATATAGGCAAAGATCGTCCAAGGTGCACCGGCAAAGCCGATCAATGGTACTCGTCCGTTAAGGGCTTTTTTGGTAATCTTGATGGCTTCGATGACATAGCTAAGGTCATCCACGCCATCTGCAATCCTCAGTTTGTCGAGGTCTGCTGCTGAAGAAACGGTGTCAGGGAATCTTGGTCCCCGTTTTTCGATCATCTCATAGGGTAGCCCCATGGCTTCCGGAATGACCAATATGTCCGAAAAAATAATGGCCGCATCCACACCCAGCAAGTCTACCGGCTGTAGGGTGACTTCTGCTGCCAGCGATGGTGTCTGGGCGAGTTCGATAAAGCCACTTACGCTGCTTCGTACTTCCCTGTATTCGGGCAAAATCCTTCCGGCCTGACGCATCAGCCAAACAGGGGTGCGTTCCACCTGCTCGCCGCGGGCCGCTCTTAATAACAAGTCGTTCTTCAATTGCATGGCGCAAAGATAGTTGATTGCGCTAAATTATACGAACTGTATTGGGGAAATGGATTTTGGTACTGAAAAAAAACATGGTGCCTTCTGGTCTTTGTGGCATTGTCATTATTAATTATGTATAGCCGCAATTGTACAAGTGCTCACAGAAATCACGGAAATCTCAGCAATGCCTTGTTTCATTCTGGGGATTCTGTGCATTCAGTCAGTGAGAAATATAATCTACTGGCATGAAAGCGTATAATCAATCTATAAAATATAGAATGCTGAAGAACGCAAAGGTGTTGATGAGTAGTAAAAATAAAAAAAACCACCGAAATTACTCTCGGTGGCTGTAATCATATGTTTTATCAATGCTATTTTTGAATTTTCACAAAGTCACTTTCTTCTATATCCAGATATTCCATTGTAGCATCATAATTTGAGAAATCCATTCTGGCATTGGCACTAAACAAATCCGAAGGCACAATTACTACCCTAAAAAGTAAATTATCGGTCCAATAAGTGGTTAATTGAGCAAAATCTACAGGAGAGTTGTCCATAAAAATGCTGAAAGTACTAGGTGTATGGTCAAAATTATAAACTAGAGTACCTTGTTCTATGTAAAAGGTCTGCGGTAGCAACCTCCAAGCATTTCTATCATCATACACAGGTGATGCTTCATTCATATAAATTAGAATTGCATCTCCTTCTTCCATTGGTGGATCCAGATCAAATAGTTTTGAATAATTGTTCGCATCATTAAATGAAACCTCTACTTCAAAAGTTTCGCCTACAAATAATCCACCTGGCTCACCAGGAGGCCCCTGCGGGCCTGGAGGGCCTTCACAACCTTGGATCATAAAGGTTGTAGCAACAAATAAAAGCAACAATAATTTTCTCATATCTGAGGGGGTTAGTTTCACGACATTCTTATTAGACGGCCAATTGGAAAATTTGTTTTATATCATCCGATAAGATCGGCCATAAATTTCATTTTACCAAAATCATACCAAAAATCACCAGTTTCCTATTTCTTTTTGACAATAGGTGCCCAAACTTGAACATGGTCTTCACGGAGCAGGCGATCGATGAAGATGCCGGATAGGGTGAGGTGGTGCTCCACGGCAAAAGCCTGCATATCTTCTTTGATGGTTGCTGGTCGTGGCATGACCCATTTGTCGTACCGTAGGTCGGCCACTAGGAATTGATTTCCTTGGATGACTTTTTCCTCCCAGTCTGCCTTCATGCCATCATTTGTCTTGTCCAGCCCCACGAAGACTTTCATGGTGTCCAGTTTGCCGGCAGGCTCCACGTAATAGATGGTGTGCAAGGTGGCTTCAGCTTCTTCGGTTAAGGCCGCTTCTATCGTTTGGAAGGTGTTTTTGAGCCCCTCATCTTGGGGCGTGCCCCTGTAGGTGAGTCCATAAAGGTGGAGGCTCTCCTGCTCGATTACCGTAATAGGATAGTCCTTAAAACCACCCAAGTAAGCAAAGATGCTAAACCCCAGTGCGGCCAATATGCCGACGATAATTAACGTTTTTTTCATTTTCTAACTCCGTGATTGTCCATGGCCTTATTGAATCTGTTTTGCACCAGGCAAAGCCTGTTTGGGTGTCACTTCAAAGCTGATCGTATTGGCACATGACCATCAGCACAACCCAATTCCCATTATGCGCCTATCTACCCCACCTAACCTCCCCGCCGCGGCGGGGAGGAATTTGTCTCAAGTCTCAAGTCTCAAGACTCAAGTCTCAAGACTCAAGACTCAAGACTCAAAAATGATACCTAGCTCCAATGCCGCCCTGTAGCTTGACGTGGCCGGGGCGGTCAGCGATTTCCATCATAAGCCCCAATTCCGCAAAGACACTGACCGGCTGGTCTTCGAAGTAGTATTCTCCACCACCAAATACTTCGAGGCCAAAGTCAATGTTATTTTTGTTCTCAGAAAAAACGGCCGTTACGTCGGCTGTTTCCTGATACGCATATTCGACATTAATGCTTCTCAGCTGCAAGCCTGCCCCACCAAAGGCCAACAAACTTCCTTCGGTAATGTCAAACTCAGCCGTGATATCTTCGTGATAGGCCACTCTGCCATTAAAGGAGATGCCTCCTCCGGCACTGTGGTTAAGGTAAAAGGCATTTGGTGATGGCTTGTTGCTGTCGAAGACCTTGCGGTAATAGGCCGAGCTGTTGGCACTTCCCCGGCCGATCATTCCTTCAAAGGAGATTTTGTCATCCAGAAAGGTCTTGTAGGTGATGCTGATGGGTTCGCCAATCCTTAAGCCGATGGATTGTTCCTGTGCAAATGCCGCGATGGGCAGGCTAAAGATAAGCAATAGCAGAATCTTTTTCATGTGTAGGTATTTTAGCGTTTTGCTATGGTTTTACGTTAGAACGGCGCAAATTTAAGCCCTATTATGGAAAGGTCTGTTTTTCGGGAAGGGAATTTTAAAAAAATAGGTGTTACAAATCTCCTTTATCATTGTTCGTGATTATAAGTCCAGAACAGCCCCGTTTATTGTGAGTAGGACTAAAGGACTACGAAGCAATGCAGATTGGCAAACTCCAAACCTTTTGACTTTCATACCTTACTCACTCACCATGGATTTGAGCTGCATCTGGTGGAGTTGGGCATAATAGCCTTCTTGTTCGAGCAAGGCATCGTGAGTGCCCATTTCCTTGATTTCACCTTTATGCAGTACGATGATATTGTGGGCTTTCTGGATGGTGGAGAGCCTGTGGGCGATGACGATAGAGGTCCTGCCTTTCATCATTTTTTCGATAGCACTTTGGATCAGTTCTTCGGTTTCGGTATCCACTGATGAGGTGGCTTCGTCAAGAATGATGATTTCGGGATTGTACACCATGGCCCGGACAAAGGAAATCAACTGACGTTGTCCTACGGATAGCGTAGCTCCGCGTTCCATGACATTGTAGTCAAGCCCTCCAGGGAGGCGCTCGATAAATTTCTTGGCTCCGACAAGTTCCGCTGCTTCCATTACTTGCTCTTTGGTGATATCGGGGTTGCCCAGGGTGATGTTAAAGTAGATCGTGTCAGAGAATAAGAACACATCCTGTAGCACCACTCCAATGTGTCGGCGCAGGATTCCCAGGTCAAAATCCCGGATGTTCTTATCATCTACTTTGATGGTTCCCTTGTTGATTTCATAAAAACGGCTGATCAGGTTGATGATAGAGGATTTGCCCGCTCCAGTGGCACCCACCAGCGCGACCGTTTCGCCGTGTTTGACATTGAAATTGATGTCTTTCAGTACCCATTCTTCATCATTGTAGGCAAACCAAACATGTTCTAGCTTTATATTGCCTTTGATTTTTTCAGGGGTATAATTGCCTTCATTGGCAATGTGTTCATCGCTTTCCAATAACTTGAAGATCCTTGAGGAGCTTACCACGCCCATTTGCAAGGTGTTGAACCGGTCTGCGAGCATCCTGATGGGGCGGAAAAAGAGCTGCAAGTACATGATGAAAGAGATCAATACTCCCACTTTCAGGTCTAGCCCAAATACACCTGTAGCTCCATACCAGACCACTAGGCCTATTCCTACGGCTTGGATGATTTCAGCTACGGGATAGTAAATGGCATAGTAGAGCACCGATTTGACATTGGCTTTTTTGTGCTCGGTATTGATGGCATCAAATTTCTTGTATTCACTATCCTCGCGGTTAAATACCTGAACGATGTTCATACCGGTGATATGCTCCTGCAAAAAGGAGTTGAGATTGGATACGGCATTTCTGACCTCATTAAAGGCCACTTTTACCTTTTCCTTAAAGATATAAGTAGAAATGATCAGCAGCGGAAGAGTGCTCAGACTGACTAGGGTGAGTTTCCAGTCCACCCAAAACATCACACCCAAAATGGTGAAAAGCTGAAGTAAGTCTCCGATGATCGCCGCCAGACCTTCGCTAAACACATTCGAGAGGGATTCGACATCCGAAATATTCCGGGTGACCAATCGACCGATGGGGGTATTGTCAAAAAACTTCAGGCGCATTTTGAGCAAATGCCGATAGAGCTTGATCCTGATGTCCCGTATGATGACCTGTCCGATCCAGCCAGAAAGGTACGTGTGGGCAAACTGCACCACGGCCTGCAGGACCAATAGCCCGACCAATAGGTAAATAATGCGAAGCAAACCTTCCTGATCGCCAATGGCTACGTGTTCGTCAATGGCTTTTTGGATAAACAGCGGCTTTGTAGGTGCCAAAGCAGCCAAGGCAACGGTAAGGAAAATCAGAAAGAAGAACCGACCTCGGTAGGGTTTTACAAACTGATAGAGCTTACCAAGCACCTGGGTGTCGATGATGTCTCCGCTTTTTACATTTTCTTTTTCCAGACTCAAAATCTATTGTCTTTTAGATGAATATTTTTTCGGGGTAGGTCACCCTACTGAGGAACAGACCGTGAGGTGGAGCGGCTATGCCCGCCTTCCTTCTGTCTCGGCTGTCCAAAATCTGCTGAAAACCTGATAGATCCAGTTGGCCTTTGCCTATTTCTACCAAGGTTCCTACAATGGCCCTGACCATGCCGCGCAAAAACCGATTGGCCGTTATATGGAATACCAAATGATGGTCTTTTTGTTCCCAAAAAGCTGTTTTTATTTCGCATTCAAAATGATTGACTTCCGTTTTCACCTTACTGAAACACTCAAAATCCCGATGCTGCAATAGCAAAGCTGCCGCCTCGTTCATTTTAGCCACACCCAGCTGGTAAAAGCAATGCCAGGACAACGTTTCTTCAAACGGATTTTTTCGTAAAGAGATATGGTATTCATAGCTTCTCCATTCTGCATCGAAACGTGCATGTGCCTCAGGAATCGCTTCTCTTAGATCATAGGCACTGATATCTTTTGGTAGGACTGCGTTGATTTTTTTGAGAAAAACAGTTTTTTCCAGTTTGTCCGCCCAGTCAAAATGCAAGAATTGCTGTTTGCCGTGGACTCCCGTGTCTGTCCTTCCGCTGCCCATGGTGGCGACGTCTTGCCGTAAGATGGTTTGCAGTGCCTTATTGATGGCTTCTTGTACCGTAATGGCGTTGGGCTGGATTTGCCAGCCGTGATAGTGGGTGCCTTTGTAGGCCACTTCCAGAAAGTACCGTCTGATTGTCTCCATGAACTTACAAAGATACTTTATTCAGGGTGGTTTGCAATGTTGAAAATATAGTTGCGATAGATGAACTTTTTGTTATGTGTTTCATTTTGCAGTAGCAAAATGACCTGGTTTTACTAATTTTCAGTGTTTGCCACTTTTAACTCGGTATTAATTCGGGATTTAGATATGATATTTACAACACGATGGTTGGGGATAGTAGTTGTCACGTTAGTGCTTTTGGGTTGTAGACATGAGAGGCATGTGCATGAAGAAGTGCTTACTCTCCGTGACTCATCCCTATACTTGGGAGTTCATGAAGAAATGAAACTCGAAGTAGATTTTAAAGGGAATGGATATCCTTCCAGTCACCTGATTTGGGAGTCTGATCACCCCGCCTATGCCGTTGTTTCAGAGGTCGGTATGGTAAAAGGTTTGGTTCAAGGTCATGCGGTTATCAGAGTAATGACGAGTGATGGGACTTATGCTGATAAATGTAATGTTAGGATCCATCCTACCAACCATCTATTTGATGAACCGGCGCATGAATTTGGAATGTCCAAGGAGGAGGTTATTACAGGGGAGCCGAGGGAATTAGAAGTAGCGCTGAGTGATAAGTTGATTTTTAAAGGAGATGCCAAACCTGTTAAGAAATCTATGTATTTTTTTGAAAAAGGATGTTTAGTGACCAGTGCAGTGTTGCTTCAGGTAGAAGAAGTAGAATATAAAAAAGTGAAGGACTTTTTGTTACAGCGTTATTTCTCTTTGGGGATCGAGAAGGATATTTACTTTATGACAGAAGGTAAAATGCTGATAGGTTTGGCGATAGAGCAAAACGGACAATTGTCAATTGTTTATCTCGAAGAGAAGGTGCTTAATGCTAAGGGGATAGGTAAATATACTTATGTCAAAGGAATTATTGACAACGTGAGAAATTAATTGCCCCATATTTCATCTCCCAACCTTACACCCCTCTAACTTGCGTATATTCAAATTACCCCGTTTCTTTGTCAAAAGTTTTAAAACAAGACAATGATACAACGCGTACAAACGATCTTTCTTCTTCTGGTAGCTGTCGCCATGCTGCTGGAAACGTACTTTCCTATCTGGACACAGGTAAACCCTGACCAGACCGAAATGCTGAAATTGACAGCTTGGAATTTGACCCATACGGATACTACCTCAGGGACGGTCCTGGAGCAGACAGGAACCTTTTATTTGGGGATTTTGGCTGTTTTGGCGGCGATTATAGCGATCTATAGTCTCAGCCAATTTAAGAACAGGACCAAGCAGATGTTCCTGAACATGATCAATTCGTTGGTGATGGTGGCGAACCTCGGGCTTATTGTTTACCTGACTTATGTCGAGAATATGGATTTCAATGCCACGGCTAGTGGCGCTTTTATGATCGGGTTTTACTGCATTGTAGCTGCCATGATCTTTAATATCGTGGCCAATCGATTTATCCGTAAGGATGAAATGCTGGTAAAGTCTGTGGACCGCATTCGGTAAATTTCAACTACCTCGCAACAAAAAAGGAGACTGGCTTTATCCAGTCTCCTTTTTTGCTTTGGAACAATTCAATAATAGATGTATTCTGTCATTCCCGAATAAGCAAACCCCCAATGCTGATCATAATTTCTGACTTGGATCAGTTGTCCTAATTCGTTGTACTCGTATTGGGTGGCATCATCTATTATATTTCTGCCCGTTCCGTGAGTTTCCTTGGCTGCCAATAGCCCGTCGTCCCTATACCTATAAAAATAGCGTTCAAATATATGGCTATCTTCTAAAACCCATTGCTCTTCATTTATTCTTCCATTTTCATAGAAATAGACATATTTTTCACTGTTTTCCTCTCTACCAAACCGCCACTCTGTCATCCCCCCATCTTCGTTATAAAAGTAGCTATAGCGGTATTCTTCCGTTTCATTGGGAGCACTAATAAATACATCTTCCCTCAGTCCATTTTCAGAAAAAATGCTTTTCATGGAAGTTTTCCAGACAAAATCCCCCGATTCATAAGTGAAAAATAGGTTTTTTACTTTCCGATTCAGCTCATCATACTCAAGAATGGTGATTCCTAAAGTGTCTTCTTTACGTGACATCTTTACTCTGAGAATATTATTGCCATGGGCATCATAGAAACGATAGGTATAGCCAGTAAGGGGTGTTAAATGACTGGTTCGGGAAGCTTTAATTTTTCCCTCAGGGGTAAATAAGTCCCCGTCCAGTACAGATAAGGCCTCGTGTCTCGGTTCTTCCGGTAAATTTTCTTCATCACCTTTGCATGAAACCAGGAAAAGGATATATACAAATATAAAGATTAAGTTCTTCATAAATAGTGGGTTATGTATGGTGAATATAAGAAATTTTCAGGATAATAATTTTACGGTTGGGGGACAGCAGAGCAAACGCATTTAGTATTTTAAAATACTATCTTCCGACTAAATTTGACATAGACTGAAAAAGTAGGTTTAAACGATAATAGGAAAGATTTTTTCGATTTCCTAAATCTAGCCCGTACGCTGAAGAGGTGATCAAAAAGTCCCCTTTAGGGGATTTAGGGGTGAATTTTAACGAAATTCCTTCGAAAGCAAAGTCTTTGCTCATACGCCACTAATATTGAAAGAAAGCAATTTTCCTGTAGGCATAGCTATCATCCGTGCCGCTGGCATTATACCTCGTTGTCAGTTTATACCTCCCTCCGGTCGGCATAAACTGACACTGGGCGGGCGGCTCCGCCGCATGTCGCCGTTTCTGCGCTCCCTCCGGTCGCTACCAAACGACAACATGCGGCTAAAAGCCATATTGTTTCAAGATACTACGTACCTTTTCACAATACAGCATTTAGCCGCCCGCCCAGTGTGTGCATTAGGAATCGCAGTAGCCTGTCTCACTGAATGTCGAGAATGGCTCATGGACTTCGGTGGAGGTCGAACAAGTCGTCACGCCTTTCTGCGCAAGTATGGCGGTTGGTTTAGGTGAGGTTAATAATTTCATGCGTTAGTAACTGATCATTCTTTCCAATCTGCCATGGGCGGAGGGTCATATAGAAGGTGCAGGTGACCACCTGCACCAACAATTGTCACATACAAAAGAGTCAGTTCCATAGGGACGCCAGATATAAATGCGAGTAGGAACATTTTTTTTATGCGTTTGCCCTGAGAACTGCTAATGAAGCCCTAACTAAGGTGATATTTACCAAAAACGCACTCCTAAGACCGGGTAATAGGTGTTCAAGTCATCGGTGGCTACCACACCTGCTTGAATGTACAAGTGGTCGCTTATCCTATGCCTATAGATGACTCTTAGGGTAGTTCCTTTAAACAGCTCGCTAGGATGGCTGTTGAGCAAATATCCGATTTGGATGGTCTGTTCGTTGTTAACAATATTACTTCCTTTATTCCATGAAAATTCCCCGTTGATAAACCAATTGCTCATCACATCGATTTTTCCCTCAATCTTTTGTGGAAAATAAACGGTGTTGGTGATAGCTGCTCCGATGCTGTATCCGGGCAGTCCTAGATGCGCGCGAAAGCCTACTTCTGGCGTAAAGTTTCCCCGCGTAAAATCCAGTCCTACAGGAATACCCAGTTCGATACTTTCGATATGTCTCCCATATTTGCGGTCAATGTTGTTTTTTACGGCGGTAAGGCTGGTCTTTTGGAAATTACTGGCAAGTCGGAAAGCTGTTGTCTCAAATTCAGGAAAACGCGTGGAACGCTTGATGAGTGGTGTCAGGATGGCCTTTAAGGAGTCCGCTGAAAACTCTGTGTTGTTAAAATAGAACAATATTTTGCTTTCGTTGGGTAAATTGAACTGCAAGGTGTCGGTGATGGCCCACTGTCTGTCCAGCCATTGCTGATGATTTTTGGGTAAGGTGTTTTCTACCTCCTGTGCCCAGCTACAGGCTGCTGTCAACATGAATATGATAGTGATTATATTAGCTTTGTTCATGATTTTATAGCTTTTAAGTAAACGCATATGTTTAAGGGAAACCAAATGCGTTGAATCTATTTTTCTTGCGAAAGCCTGAGTACCAATTTCCCGGACGGCTCCGTTACTTTGTGCAGTTTAGCTTGATGCTGGGGTGTTTTGGTCTCATAATCTGTTTTGAGTTTTATACGGTCGTTGATGCCCCAAGAAATCGTCACTTCATGGAAGGATGGTGTCGCTTTTACGGTGTCTTGGTCTGTCTTGGTTTCGGCTGAGACAGCAATGGAACCGGATGCGCTATATGGTTCTTCAAGCCAAGGTATTTGCAGGAGAGGTAAATTATTGTCCTCCAAAATGACAGGCTGTTCAGGAGCTCTTTTTACCGTGGTTTTTGCTATAGACGTGACCGTTTTTGGTAATTGTTTTGATGGGAGGGGTTTAGGTTTTTCAGGTAGTTTTATGCTTGATGGAGTTTGCCAAGGAGAAACGGTTGTGACCAAGTATTCTCGGTGGAACTCATTTGTGGCATCTAAAAGGTTTATGGCGAGCAACAACCCTATCCCAGCCATGACAGCAGCTCCTGCCGTCCACCACCAGGGTGCAGGTCGGCGACGATCCAGTTCAGAAGTGATGGCAGGCCAAATGTCCTTGCTAGGGCCGATTGACGGAAGGTTTTCCGTTTCTCTTTTGAGCTGCGATTCCATGTCCAACTTTGAGGTCAGGGCTTCCCAGCTGCCTTGATTTGGATGGTGTTCTGGTAAGTTTAGTCGCTTTTTCATGCCTTCATGAGTTGGTTTAGTTTGCCACGCAATAGCTTTTTGGCGTAAGAAAGCTGGGATTTGGAGGTGCTTTCCGAGATGGATAGTAGTTTGGCACATTCGGCGTGTTTAAACCCTTCTACCTCGATCAATAGAAAGACACTCCTACATCCCACCGGCAATTCCCTGATCGTTACATCCAACAATTGTCCGTCAATCCAACCGTCAAGGGGAGCGTGATCCGGTAATTCAGCTACTTGGTCCAGTGATGTGAAGAGCATGCGGCTTTTGGCCATTTTGATGGCTTTCCTGATTGCTATCCGCTTCATCCAGAAGCCCAGTGTAGATTCACTCCGAAATTTTTTGATTCCCTTGAAAATTTCGATAAATGCCTCTTGAAGGGCATCATGAGCCAAATCCTCTTCATTCAGAATCCTGAAGACAGAAGAATACAGGGCTACCTTGTACCGTTCAAAAAGCTCAAACTGGGCTTTTCGGTCTTGTTTGGTACATCGTTCGATTAGTTCTTTCTCAAAAATTGATTTCATTTTATTTGGCTTCCTGTATAAAAGAGGCGGCAAACGGGGAAAAGGTTGGAAAGCGGCCAAATATTTTAGGCTGAATCCCTACCTGACAAATTGTTTTCATTTCTCGGAAGGAGAAATTATCGTCCAAGTACTGGAGATTTATCTTTGCGAAAAGTACTTCTCCAAGCCGTTTTCCTATGACAGGGTACCGTCCCCATATTTTTTGCGGAAGAAGTACTCAACTAAAGAGGGCTAATTTTAACTCCCTTTGGGTAAATGATGGCTGCTCTTGGGAATTGCCTTTATAATTTCCCTATTTTTATGTTAAAATCATAGCCTATGAAATTCGAAACATTAGCAATACACGGAGGGGAGGAGATCACGGGACCGCATAAGCCGGTGGTGCAGCCGATTACCCTGTCCACTACTTTTGAGCATCATGAAGGTTCGTTGATCTATTCCCGCGCCAACAACCCCAACCGAATGGCACTCGAAAAATTGTTGGCTGAATTGGAAATGGGAAAAGCAGCAGCCGCTTTTTCATCTGGAAATGCTGCTGGAATGGCGGTTTTTCAGGCGTTGCCACTAGGGAGTCATATCGTGGCTCCTTCCGATATGTACCATGGACTGAAAAAACAGCTGGTGGAGCTGTTTAAGGATAGGCTGGAGGTGACATTTACGGACCTGAGTGATCCTGAAAACCTTGAAAAGGCCTTGCAGCCCAATACCGAACTGTTGTGGATCGAAACGCCTTCCAACCCGATGCTGAAGATCAGTGACATTAAAGTTCTCAGTAGTATGGCCAAGGATAATGACGTCAGGGTGGTCTGCGACAATACCTTTGCGACACCTGTATTCCAGAATCCCTTGAAGCTAGGAGCTGATTTGGTGATGCACAGCGCGACCAAGTATTTTGGTGGTCACAGTGATGTTCTGGGAGGCGCATTGGTCACCAAGGAGGTGGATGACTTCTGGCAGGAAGTGGTAAATGTCCAGCAGACAGGAGGAGCCGTATTGTCCCCGTTTGACTGTTATATGCTGATTCGCAGTATCAAAACCCTTGCATATAGGATGAAAGGGCATGCCGAACATGCTGGCCAGATAGCGTCGTTTTTGGATCAACACGAAAAAGTGGAACGTGTTTTTTATCCTGGATTGACAGGGCATCCCAATCATGGAGTGGCCAAAAGCCAAATGACTGGATTTGGTGGTATTCTCTCTTTTCTGGTGAAAGGCAATCCTGACGATGCCGATAAATTAATATCAAATCTAAAATATTACACCAATGCTACCAGCCTCGGAGGAGTAGAAAGTCTCATAGAAAGACGGGCTGCTGTGGAAGGACCTGATACTAAAACACCCCAGAATCTGATTCGGGTTTCTGTAGGATTAGAGCATTTGGATGACCTGCTTGAGGACCTTGACCAGGGATTGCAAACCATTAGCTAAAACGACTTAAATACAAAAGACCATTCGCTAGGCGAATGGTCTAATGATTTAACTGACTTTTATTAATCGAAAAAGTGTGTTGAACAAGTTGGATTGTTTTGTTTAATGCGGGTGATCACAACTTTTGCTAGCAAAGTAACACATAACTTTTTCTATTAGCAAAATTTGACCCTAAAAAAAGTACAATTAATCTCATAAAAATAATTCAATGTAATTATTTAAATTTTCAATGTGTATACATTTAATTTAGGATTAAATTTTTTATGTTAAAAATTCAATTTTGTCCCTACTAATTTGGTTTTCAGCCTGCCCAGCCTTCTCTATCCAGACTTCGGTATTGTATGGCTTCTGCCAAATGCTCCACTTTGATGTTTTCGGAATCGGACAAGTCGGCGATTGTTCTGGCTACTTTTAGGATTCTGTCGTAGGCTCTCGCAGAGAGTCCCAGTCTTTCCATGGCAGTTTTCAGGAGTGTTTTTCCTGCTTCATTTATTTCGCAGACTTCCTTGACCATGTGCGATGGCATCATGGCATTGCAATAGATGTCTTTGTACTCCTTAAAACGTTCCACCTGTCGATCTCTGCCGAGGACGACGCGTTCACGGATGACATTACTTTTCTCCGCCTTTCTAGTGGAGGTCATCTCGTCAAACTTTACCGGCGTGACTTCCACGTGAAGGTCGATTCGATCGAGCAAGGGGCCGCTTACCTTGTTAAGGTAACGCTGGACGACACCCGGGCCGCAGACACATTCTTTCTCCGGATGGTTATAATAGCCACATGGGCAGGGGTTCATGCTGGCAATCAGCATAAAATTGGCGGGGTAGTCCACCGAGATTTTGGCCCTACTAATCGTCACTCTTCGTTCTTCCAGCGGCTGCCGCATGACTTCGAGGACGGTGCGTTTAAATTCCGGAAGCTCATCGAGGAACAATACGCCGTTATGTGAAAGGGAAATTTCTCCTGGCTGCGGATTGCCCCCTCCTCCAACCAAGGCCACATCGCTTATGGTGTGATGGGGAGATCGAAAGGGCCTCTGGGCGATCAGCGACGCTTCCCCTCCCAGTCTTCCTGCCACTGAGTGGATTTTGGTGGTTTCGAGTGCTTCCTGCAAGGTAAGTGGAGGAAGGATAGAAGGCAGCCTTTTGGCAAGCATGGTCTTACCGGCTCCGGGAGGGCCTACCATGATGACATTGTGTCCTCCAGTAGCAGCGATTTCCATGGCTCTTTTGATGTTTTCCTGACCTTGTACATCTGCAAAATCAAACTCATAATCCTCTAAGGAATTGTAAAATATATCTCTGGTGTCCGTGACCAGTGGGGTGATTTTTAGTTCGCCTTCTAAAAATGCTATGGCCTGCTCCAGGTTCTCCACTCCGATGACGTCAAGGTTATTGACAATAGAAGCTTCGGTGGCATTGGGCTGGGGCAAGATGATGCCTTTGTACCCTTTTTTTCTCGCTTCTATGGCGATGGGCAGGACACCCTTGATGGGACGAAGTTGGCCGTCAAGGGACAGTTCGCCCATGATAACGTATTCTTCGAGATCAGCAAATACCACCTGTTCGGAGGCCTTGAGTATGCCCATCGCTATGGGGAGATCATAGGCAGAGCCCTCTTTTCGGATGTCTGCAGGAGCCAAGTTGATGACTACTTTTTGCCGTGGCATCCGGTACCCAAAATATTTTAAGGCTGATTCTACTCGCTGTTGGCTTTCCTTCACGGCGCTATCGGGTAGGCCTACCATATAAAAACTCGTGCCTTGTCCTACGTTTACTTCTATTGTGATCAGTATAGCGTCTACACCAGAAACCGTACTGCCATACGTCTTTGCTACCATTTTTAGTTAAATTCTACTTCCATAAAAAAAGGAAATCTCCTAAGAGATTTCCTGCTAAACTCATTTTATATCTCCCTTTTTGGGCATCTTTACTTGATGTTTTGCCTAGGCTTGATACCAGATCCATCGCCATCGTCCTCTTGACTAGGATCCGTAGAAGGCGTAATGGTACCTCCTGCAGGCGTTGTTCTTGCCTTCTGCTCATGGTCATAAAGCCTGGCTTTTAATTTGTCATGCTCCGCTTCCAGTTTTCGGATCTTTTTTCCCAAACTACTGGAATACATGGACTGTAACATCCATGTGATCAGGTAAAGTACAAAACCTACCAAGAGCCATATGACCACTTTTCCTGCGGTGAGTTCTTGGATTCCAAAGCCGTTTTTGATACTGTCGAATACTAGGAAGAACGCCAGTGCCAGTCCAAAAAAAAGTGCTACCAAAAGCTGAAATACACTTGATACCTTTTTCATATTATTAAAATTAAGATTTGCTGTCCAATATACTAAACTGATTGCATAGAGGAAAGTTTCTTATACAATCCTTCTTGGCGAATAAGCTCTTCATGTGTGCCTCTCTCAACAATTTTACCATTTTGGACTACCAGGATTTCGTCCGCATGTTGGATGGTGCTCAGCCGGTGGGCAATGACCAAGGTGGTTCTATTGCTCATCAAGTTGGTCAACGCTTCTTGCACGAGCCGTTCAGATTCGGAATCCAGTGCAGAAGTGGCCTCGTCCAAGATCAGGATCGGTGGATTCTTCAGTACTGCACGGGCAATGCTCAGCCGCTGGCGTTGTCCGCCGGAAAGTTTGCTGCCTCGCTCGCCAATATTGGTTTGATAGCCTCTTTCCAGTTGCTCGATAAATTCGTGTGCATTGGCGATTTTGGCGGCTTCGATTACCGCAGCTTCAGAAACTTCCGATAGGCCAAAGGCGATATTGTTAAAGATAGTGTCATTGAACAAGATGGACTCCTGGGTGACAATGCCAATGAGCTTACGTAAATCGTCTATGGCAAATTCCCGGATATTGGTGCCATCTAATTTTACCTCACCTGCGGTGGGGTCATAAAATCGGGGCACCAAGTCGGCAATGGTGGATTTGCCACCACCGGAAGGGCCGACCAAGGCGATGGTTTTCCCCTTTGTGAGCGTAAACTGGATGTTTTTCAATACCAAGTGCTGCTGGTCGTATCCGAAATTTACGGTGTTGAAAGCGATGGATTTGTCAAAATGATGAAGGGTTTTTGGACGTGCGGGGTCTTTGATGGCGGGCGCCGTGTCCACCACCTTAAATATCCTGTCGGCAGAAGCGAGGCCCCTTTGGACAGCTCCCATTGCCCTTGATATTTCTTTGGCGGGATTGAGGACTTGGGTAAATATAATGATATAGGCGAGAAATTCACTGGCCGAGAGGTCCGAGGCATTGTTGAGCACCAAGCTGCCACCATACAGCAGAATGCCCGCTACCACAAATACCCCCAAAAATTGTGAAATAGGAGAGGCCAGTTCATTTCTCTTGGCCATCGAAACATTGATTTTGGAGTATTCGTCGGTTTCCTTGTCAAATTTATCATAGACATATCCCGTAGCACTGAAAGCCTTTACCACGCGCATTCCGCCTATGGTCTCGTCCAGGATGTTTACGATACGTCCCAAGGATTCTTGGCTCTGTATCGCTTTCTTCTTGAGCCGTTTGGTGATGCCTCCGATGATGGCACCTGAAATCGGGATGATCAAAATGGTGAATAGGGTGAGCTTTACGGACATAAAGAACAGCGCCCCAAAATACAAAATGATCGTCACAGGTTCCCTGAAAACCACCCTTAGCGATTGTACGACACTGTTTTCTACTTCTTGTACATCATTGGTCATCTTGGACATCAGGTCCCCTTTGCGTTCATTGGTAAAATAGCCAATGTGCATGCGGCTTACCTGGTCAAAGATATGCATGCGCATTTTTTTGATGACATCTGCTTTTACTTTTGCCAATAGCACGCCCGCCAGATAGGTAAAGAGATTGGATAGGAAAACGGAAACAACGATGATGATACATACATAGACCAAAGTGCCAAATTTGCCATAACTGTCGGCTATCTGCATAAAGTAATAGTTGAACAGATGCATGAAGTACTCGATGGTAAATGAGAACTCAGGTTTGGCGGCGTATTGCTGTAGTTCAGAAGGGTCTACTTGTTCGAAGATCACATCAAAGAGCGGTTTTAGCAGAGTGAAATTCAATAGGCCAAAAATAATGGCAAGCAGAGCATAGAGCGCATACAGAGGGAAATACCTTCTATAAGGACGCGCATAAGCTAAAATTCTTAAATAGGTCTTCATTTTTCCGTGTTTTTACTATGCCGCAAAAGGTGCTATGGACTTGTCCCCTCCTATTAGTAGTTAAACGCTTCCCTAGCAATGTTCAGTCGGAGGGAAAGGTGCGAGTAGTTGCTGACATTTGGCATATCGAGGTTGTCTGCGGTATGCCTTCGGTAGCTATGGCCAAGGTCGATAAATAAGTTATGCTTCAGCATATAGGAAGCCGTTAAATTCCCCATGAGCAGTTTGTTCTCTATTCCCTGGCCGATGGTATGTCCATAAAGTCCCAATCCTTCAGTGCCTTCGAGTCGGTTTTTTAACAGGTCTCCCCCCATATTGGTGGTTTCGTCAGGGTCTGTTCCATATAAATGGTATATCCCTGTAAAATTAAGGGAAAGTTTTGGAAGTGGCTGGTAGCGGATTATTCCAATTGCCTCACGGAAATTAGCACCTCGTGGATGGGCGATGGGAGTCCGATAATTGGTGTAGGACTGGTATTCGAATTTTTCCTGATAAGTATAAGGCCTGGCCTGATTGAATTCAAGTTGTAGGTCGAGATTGGAGATGTTGAAGACATTGATGTACTTGTAGCCGAGCTGCAGACCATGTTTGTTGCGTTTGGAGTTTTTGCCGTCTACGCCAAAAAACTCCCCAAAGACAAACTCATCCAAAGCAAACTGTCCATATAATTGCATGGAATGGGCAAAGTTCCACTTGAAATCTGTGCCGAGCATGACCTTGTCCGGGGTGCCTAGCTGGTGTTCTACCCATCGATAGAAGATCACGGGGTTGAAATAAGACCAATCTGCTTGGCTGGCCATGACTGATTCAAACAGGCCAATGTTCAGCCGTTTGCCGATGTTGATTCCTAGTCGGTGTAGCGAGAACCACTTATGTGGATAGCGGCCGTCCTCAGGCCTGTTTCGACTGTTAAGGAATACATCTGCCGTCATCTCTGACCACATCATCGTGTATTGCAGTTTCCAGATGTTAACGTTCAATTTAAGGAACATGTAGGGATTGGAGAAGTCCGAAAGGATCATCGAGCGGTAGCCTTCCCCGACAAAGTTCCTGTCATGGCCCATTTGGGCGTCGATGTGTTTGGAGACCTGAAAGGTGAAGTAGCCCCTTGCGGCAAAGTAGCTATACCCATGGTCGCCGTATCGCTTCCAGAACCCTTGGCCTGGTACCGCACCGTTATGCTCGATGTACTCTTCTGTCCAAGTAGGGAAGATCACTTCATTACTGGTCAGGTAAGTGTAAAATCCCACTTTTCTGTCGATGCTGCCTCTCAGTTCGATGCCTCTTGTGTTCCTGAAATTTGTCGCTTCGGCGGCCGTTTCATTGCCCCCCCTAAAATAGATGACCGGATTTACATGGACATCAAAATCCTTGTCCCTGTAATAATAAAAGTCCGATGGTTTTTTATATATCTTCTTCCATAGTGGCTTCTTGGAAAAGTCCGTTTCCCCTTTCGAAAATTCCCAGTTGTCATTTTTAAGGTAATTAAAATTAAAGGCGTCTACCTTTCCAGGGTGGTCGTGGGCGATGGTGTCCAAATAAGTGGTGACATTGTCCCTTCTCAGGGGCTTGAACCCTGTATGGTAACTAGGGGCAAAGTCCCCATTGAGGATTTCGTAGCGATCAAGCAAATGATAATACGCCCTATCATAAGGGATAAATGCACTTTGGGCAGTACAAAATCCGGTCAATAGAAACAAAAATCCCGAGAACAGTAAAAATCTTCTCATCATTGGTGGTGTTGATTTACGTCAAGCTTGGTTTTGCCTACAAAACTTAGAACAATAATCCATTATTGCCATAATTTTAATTTAAAAGTTATGGACATACAGGAAATAAAAGGTGATAAAGAAGAGAAAATACCCTAGTGGAATTAATAAACCAAGGGTGCCTGTCGCTCTTCTGATATGATCTTTTGTGATCAAAACTGGCAAAATAGCCGGGATTTTCCCAATTTTGGAGCGAATAGCACGTTGATAACCTATAAGTTAAATAATTCATTAATAAACATTTGGAGACTTTTATAAAAAAGGATAACTTTGTGCCTCCATTTGAAAAAGCGACATTTAATATAAATAGGGATTACCATGAAAAAAGACATTCATCCAAACTACAGAGAGGTGGTTTTCTATGACACTTCCAGTGAATATAAATTTCTTACCAAGTCTACGATCGAAACTGACGAGACCATTACATGGGAAGATGGAAACGAATATCCTCTTTATAAAGTGGAAGTGAGCTCTAACTCTCACCCTTTCTACACCGGTAAGAAAATGCTTCTTGATACTGCCGGTCGTGTGGAGAAATTCAACAGAAGATACAAAAAGAAATAATTCATTTCTTTATCGTAAAAGTATCTTTAAAAAGTCTCTTGGAAATTGTATTCCAAGAGACTTTTCTATTTTTGTAGCATGGAGCAAATTACACTATTTGACGACCCGGCATATCGGGGATCTCTTTTACCGTTTACTTTTACGCGCCCAGTGGCAGAAATCCGCGTGGGCATCCTGACCATTCGCGAGAAGTGGGAGAAATACTTGGATGCATCTGCGGGTTTTATGACCTCGGATTATCTTCAGGATAAGTTTCCGTCATCGGCATCCAGCAATTACTTTATCAATGGAGGCCTCTGTCCCGATCAGGGGCTGGTAACAGCAATAAAAACCCTAAAAAAGGGCCAAAGTCTCTATCAGGAAAACACCCTGCTGGCTGCCTATTCAGATGATTCTGCATTCAGTATCGATGGTCTCAAGGAAAGAAGTGAAGTGGTGGCCTATGAGGGGGAGATCACGTTGATTCATCGCAATTGGCATATATTTCAATTTAACGCCTTGGAGTTAAGAAAGGACTTTGTCCTGCTTACTACCAATCGCACTTCTGCTGGCATCAATGATCCCCATACGATCGCCTACCACCCAGAGATGATCTTTGTGGAGGAGGGAGCCAAGATCAGGGCTGCCGTACTCAATGCCGAAGATGGCCCCATTTATATTGGCAAAAATGCGCAGGTACAAGAGGGGGCGTTGATCAAAGGACCTTTTGCGCTGTGCGAAGGGTCGACAGTGAACATGGGGGCAAGATGCGTGGGGACAGCACCATTGGGCCTTTCTCGAAAGTGGGAGGTGAGGTGTCCAATTCGGTCATCTTTGGCCACAGCAATAAAGGTCATGATGGGTTTATTGGTAATACGGTGATCGGGGAGTGGTGTAACTTTGGCGCCGATACCAATATATCCAATCTAAAAAACAACTACGCTCCTGTCAAAGTCTGGGACTATACCAAGGGTAGCTTCGCAAATACTGGCCTGCAGTTTTGTGGCCTAATGATGGGCGATCACTCCAAGACAGGGATAAATACCATGTTCAATACCGGGACGGTCGTGGGAGTGGGAGCGAATGTGTTTGGAGCTGGTTTTCCGCGGACTTTTGTGCCGTCATTCTCATGGGGAGGAGTCAGTGGCACCAATACATTCCAAATGAGTAAATTCGTGGAAACCGCCACAAAGGTGATGGAGAGGAGGGGAATCGTATTCGATGACAAGGAAAAAGCCGTGATCAGAAAAGTATTTGATCTGACCAAGGCGTACCGGATTTGGGATAAGGAAGTTTAAGCAAAATCGCTCATAGATGTTATTTTCGTCCATACCAGGCTTAGAGGAAACCAAGGAACGGCTGATTCAAGCCATTAATAATAATCACCTGGCACATGCCTTGTTGTTTCACGGTCCAGAAGGGGCTGCCAATCTCAAAATGGCCCTTGCCTTGGCGACCTATGTCAACTGTGAAAACCCCGGGGAACATGATGCCTGTGGTGCTTGCAGTGCGTGCCAAAAGATGGCCAAGCTCGTCCACCCTGACCTGAGTTTTACCTTTCCTGTTCCAAGCAGCTTGGTCAAGGAAGATGATGACAAAAACAGAAAAGTCGATATTTTGTCTCCGTGGAGGGACTTTGTGCTGACCAAGCCCTATGGGAACTTACAGGATTGGGTTTATCACAATGGCTTCGAGAAAAAACAGCTGAATATTTCCAAAGCAGCAGCGAAGCAGATCATCCAGACCGTTTCGCTGAAGTCTTTTGAGGGAGGGTACAAGACGATCTTGGTCTGGATGCCTGAGCTGATGCATACCGCGGCAGCCAATGCCTTGCTGAAAGTGCTGGAAGAACCTCCAGAAAAGACGCTTTTTCTGATGGTGGCCCATCAGCCCGAGCAGTTGTTGACGACTATTCTCAGCAGGACGCAGAAAGTACTCGTCAGGGCTTTTTCTGATGAGGAGGTAAAAGAACACCTGATCGAAGAAAGTCTTTGCTCTCGTGAGGCCGCACTCCAAGTGGCTCCGCTCGCCAATGGCAATATGAGAGAAGCCTATCGGCTGGTAGATCAGGTGATTGATGAAAATACGGCAAAGTTTAGGGATTGGATGAGAATTTGCTTTACCTTAGATATCAACAATATCATGTCCCTTGCAGAGAGTTTTCAGGGTTTTGACAAGGAAGGCCAAAAGGCACTTTTTCTGACAGGTCTGAACATCCTCAGGGAAAGTCTGCTAAAGAGAAGCCAATTGGAAGAATTAATGCGGACGGCGCCATCAGACAGGGAGTTTGTGGAGAATTTCAGTCTCAAAGCGCTGACAGAAGATAAAATTGTAAACATCTACCGGCTGTTAAATACCGCACATTACCACTTGGAGAGAAATGCCAACGCCAAGATATTGTTTGCAGACCTCTCTTTTGACATGGCAAAAGTACTTCGAAAAAAGGAAACCACATGAAAAAGCATGTTATCGGCAGAAGGGAAAAAATCAGTCTCCCGGAGTGGGGGTTGAGAGTGATTTCTGCTAAGGTAGATACGGGGGCCTATACCAATGCAATCCACTGTAAATGGGTGGAGGAGAAGGAAGTGGAGGGACAGCGTGTGTTGGAATTTAAGCTATTGTCCCCAGAGCACAGACTATATTCTGGCAAGGTGGTGCGCACCAAAAGGTACACCCAGAAGAAGGTGAAAAATTCCTTTGGAAATGCCGAATTAAGGTATAAAGTCACCACCAAGGTGGCGATGTTTGACGAGACCTTTGACGTGGAGTTTACACTTTCGGACCGTTCAAAAATGAGGAATGCGCTATTGCTCGGTAGAAAGATGCTTCGTGGCAAATTTTTGGTTGATGTAGACCAGACAAACTTATCCAAAAAATATAAAGTAGCTAAGCAATGAGAATAGCCGTGCTTTCCCGAAATCCAAACCTATATTCTACACGTAGATTACGTGAAGCGATCATCGCATCAGGCCATGAAGCGCTTATCATCGATCACTCTCTTTGTGATTTGGTGATCGAGCAAGAAGGACCTTCCATCTTTTATAGGGGTGAAAAATTATCCAATATCGATGCGATCATTCCGAGAATTGGTGCATCTGTGACGTTTTATGGAACGGCAGTGGTCCGCCAGTTTGAGCTGATGGGCGTTATATCTGCGGTGGAGTCACAAGCCATTGTGCGGAGCAGGGATAAGTTGCGCAGTTTACAGATTCTTTCCCGAGAAGGACTAGGGATGCCAAAGACGGCTTTTACCAATTTCTCCAAAGGAGGAGAAAAACAGCTCATCGATCAAGTGGGAGGCGCTCCCTTGATTATTAAGCTACTGGAAGGCACCCAAGGGTTGGGAGTGGTGCTTGCAGAAACCAGAAAGGCCGGTCAATCCGTGATTGAAGCGTTCCACGGGTTGAAGGCACGGGTCATTGTCCAAGAATTCATTAAGGAAGCCAAAGGTGCCGATATAAGGGCTTTTATAGTCAATGGCAAGGTAGTGGGAGCCATGAAGCGGCAAGGCGAAGAGGGAGAATTCCGCTCCAACCTGCACCGTGGAGGGAAAGCCACTGTTATTAAATTGTCAGCTTCAGAGCGGAAAGCTGCATTGGGGGCAGCCAAGGCCCTAGGGCTGGCTGTGGCCGGAGTGGATATGCTTCAGTCCGCGCGAGGACCATTGATCTTGGAGGTGAACAGTTCGCCGGGACTGGAAGGTATAGAGAAGGCTACAGGAGTGAATATTGCAGGCAAAATCATTCAGTATATTGAAGAGACTGCCAATAAAAAATTATCGAAAAGAAAAATCAAAGAATAATGCAGCCTATACGAATAGGAACACGGGGCAGTAAACTTGCCCTTTTTCAGGCACATCATATTGCGGACCTTTTACAGCTCCAAGGCTTTCAGACGGAAATTGTCGTGATTACCACCAAGGGAGATAAGATCCTGGATGTATCCATTTCAAAAATCGGGAGCAAGGGAGTGTTTACCGAAGAGCTGGAGGAGCAGCTGGCCAGTGGAGATGTGGACATTGCCGTACACAGCGCCAAGGACATGCCTTCTTCTTTGCCAGATGGATTTGAGCTTATCTCCTATACCAAGAGAGAAAAGGTCAATGATGTTATTTTGAGCCACCGCGAAGATATTGATTACAAGAATCCACGTAAACCCTTGCTTTTGGGGACATCTTCTACCCGAAGGGTGGCCACACTCAAGCATTATTATCCGCATGTCAAAACGGTGGAAGTAAGGGGCAATCTCCAGACTCGGATCAAAAAAATGGAGGAAGGCACCTGCGATGCCTTGTTGTTGGCTTATGCGGGGGCGCACAGGATGGGCTATGATGAACTGATCCGCCATGAGCTTTCGCTGGATGAATTTACACCGGCAGTGGGGCAAGGGAGTATAGCTGTAGAGGCTTTTGAAACGCTGGATCCAGCACTCAAAAAGCAAATCGTGGCAGCTACGCACCACACAGAGACGGGGTATCGGCTAAGAGCGGAGAGGAGTTATCTTAAGATCCTAGAAGGAGGATGCAGCATTCCGGTTTTTTGTTTGGCGCACTATCGGGCAGGACAGGTGGATATGAGTGGGGGGATCATTAGCCTAGATGGTAAAGAGCGGATCCAGCATGAGGTGTCAGGCCCGGCAGATGAGGCAGAAATGGTAGGAAAGAGCTTGGCAGAAAAGGTGATCCAGTCAGGAGGGGATCGCATTTTAAAAGAGATTAGACAGCAACTTAACAATTAACATGAAAATACATTTCCTTGGACTGGCCTTATTACTGTCCTTGCTGATTTCCTGTTCTTCCCAAAAGGATTCACTTATTAAAATCCACACCAGACACGGCGATATCTTTGCCATTCTCTATGATGAAACACCAAAGCATAAAGAGAACTTTATCAAGCTGGCAGAGGCTGGGAGATTTGACAGTACGGAGTTTCACCGCATCATCGATAACTTCATGATCCAAGGCGGAGACGTCTTTACCAAAGAGGGCTTGCCCGAGTCGGAATGGTATACTATTCCGGCAGAGCTTGGCCGAGGATATGTCCATGAAAAAGGGGCACTGGCCGCAGCACGACAATCAGATCATGTCAATCCCGAAAAACGATCCAGTGGATGTCAGTTTTATATCGTGGAGGGAAGGGTCTACAGTGAAGAAGAGCTGACTACTGATATCAAAGGTCTTCAGAAACAGTTTATGAAGTACATTTCACTGGAAAGCCAGCGTGCACTTGCCGAGCAATACGTGCAGCTCTATGAGGAAGAGAAATACGATGAGATGACCGAGTTGATGCTGTCCAAAAAAGAAGCAATAGAAGATTTTTTGCATGTCAACCTATCCAAAGAAATGACAGAAGAATCCATTGAAGCATTTACTACCGTCGGGGGGAACCCCCACTTGGATGAGGGAGGGTATACTGTCTTTGGAAAGGTGATCAAAGGCATGGATGTCGTGGACAAGATTTCGGAAGAAAAAACAGCGGCGATGGACAGGCCGGTTGATCCGGTCTATATTACGGTAGAAGTAGCAAAAGTACCCAAAAAGAAAATCACAAAAGAATACGGCTTTGAATATCCAGAAGAATAACAAACCCAGCCTTCTGATCACAGGGGCAAATGGCCTCCTGGGCCAAAAACTGGTCAAACGGCTGCTCGAAAAGAAAACCTTCAATGTGATCGCAACAGGCAGAGGGGCTTGTAGGCTTCCCCGTGAGTGGGAAGGGTTTGCCTACGCTTCTATGGACATTACCAACAAGGCAAATGTCCTGGAGGTTTTTCAGCAATATACTCCAGAAGTGGTCATCCATGGTGCAGCCATGACCAATGTCGATGAATGTGAGACCTCTCAAGAGGCCTGCTACCAGCAAAATGTGGCCGCTGTAGCTAATATTATAATCGCTGCTGAAAAAAGCAATAGCTACTTGGTACATGTGTCGACCGATTTTATATTTGATGGGGAGGGAGGTCCCTATTCGGAAGAAGCTGTGCCATTACCGATCAACTACTATGGTGAGACGAAGCTGCAAGCCGAAGCGTTGATCCGGCAATCTAAGCTGAATTGGGGGATTGCTCGGACGGTGTTGGTGTATGGGATTTCCCATGACATGAGCAGGTCAAACATTGTGCTTTGGGTGAAGAAATCCCTTGAGGAAGGCAAGGAGCTACAGTTAGTGGATGATCAGTGGAGGACGCCCACCTTGGCGGAGGATCTGGCAGAGGGCTGTATCCTTATGGCCGAGAAGCGTGCAAAGGGTGTTTTTAACATCTCTGGAGATGAGTTGTTGACGCCTTATGATATGGCTATCCAGACAGCTGAATTCTTTGAATTGGACAAAACCAAGATCAATAAAACGGATTCCAGTGCCTTTAAGCAGACCGCTAAAAGACCCATGAAAACAGGCTTTGTCATCCAAAAAGCTAAAGATCAGTTGAAATTTAAACCAAAAAGTTTCAAGGAAGGAATTGAAATTCTGGCAAAACAGCTTAATTTAGCCCATTGAAAAAAAGAACATTCGTCAGAATAAATCCTATTTTGCCTCTTTACCTTATGGCTTTTATCCCCAATATCAGTTGTTACCTTTTTATTAAAGGCTACATTCCCAACGAGGGAAGGTGGAGTTTGGCGTTATAACGCCCACTCCCAATGGAAGGATGAAGGAGTATACAAGTCAGGTAACCAGTAGTGTAAGGGTGAGTAAGGTGAAGGTTCGTGTGTTAAAAGGCTTAAGTATACCAATCAAATAAAAAACATATCATGTATAGAAAACTTCTATCCTTCTTGATTTTTCTTTTTCCTATATCGCTTCTTGCACAAGAGGCCGCTCCAACTGAAGAATTGAGTTTTGGACAAAGAATAGACCGATCTTTCCAGCCTATTGCCGATGCTTGGGAGAGTTTAGTGCTTTATCCAATACCCATTGGTGGCTATGATATTCCGATTGTGCTGATCCTGCTTGTTTCTGGTGCTACATTTTTTACGATTTACTTTGCAGTACCTGGTATCACCAAAATGGGCCTTTCGATCAACACGGTTCGAGGAAAATACGATGACTTAGAAAGAAATTATAGAGACCCGGAAAATCCCAATGTGATCCCCGATGAGGCCAAAGGCGGAGAGGTGAGTCACTTTCAGGCCTTGGCTACGGCAGTTTCCGGAACAGTAGGCTTGGGAAATATTGCGGGTGTGGCGGTAGCCATTGCCTTGGGTGGCCCAGGAGCTACCTTTTGGATGATTATCTGCGGTTTGCTGGGAATGAGCACGAAATTCGTGGAGTGTACCCTTGGGGTAAAATACCGAGATATAGAAGATGACGGCACCGTACACGGTGGCCCGATGTATTACCTGTCACGTGGCTTGGGGCATGACCTGAAAAAGGGTCGTCTAGGGCAGTTTTTGGGAGGCCTTTTTGCAGTGCTCTGCGTAGGAGCCTCTTTTGGAGGAGGAAATGCCTTCCAATCCAACCAAGCAGCTTCTCAGATTGCCAACTTGACAGGGATCAATTTTCAGACGAATGGTTTTTGGATCGGAGTAGTGCTGGCGGTATTGGTAGCTGTTGTGATCATAGGTGGTATCAAAAGAATTGCGACCATTACAGAAAAAGTAGTGCCCGTAATGGCTGCTGTGTATGTATTGGCATCATTGATCATTCTTGGTGCACATTATGATTATGTCGATGATGCCATTGGGCTGATTATCGAAGGGGCATTTACGCCGATGGCCGGTTTGGGAGGAATGCTTGGAGTGTTGATCGTTGGATTTCAGCGAGCAGCATTTTCCAATGAAGCCGGTGCTGGTTCTGCAGCGATCGCCCACTCTGCCGTGAAGACGAAGTTTCCGGCGAGTGAAGGCGTTGTGGCCTTATTGGAGCCGTTGATCGATACGGTGGTCGTATGTACGATGACGGCATTGGTGATTATCTTTTTTAATATTGACGGTGGGTTGAATAACGTAGAGAGTATTTTTACCTACGGTGGAGACGGAAGTGGCAATGTGGTGCTGAAAGACTCTGGAGCTTCTATCGGTGGAGTGGAATTGACCACGATGGCGTATGATTCCGTGATCCCACATTTCTCGTATGTGCTGACTGTCGCCATCATTCTGTTTGCATTCTCCACAATGATCTCATGGTCCTATTATGGGTTGCAATCTTGGAAATACCTTTTTGGAAGAAGCAAGGCTGCCGACTTGACGTACAAGTTATTGTTCATCGCATTCATCATTATTGGAGCTTCTACGACGCTAAATGCCGTCGTGAAATTCTCCGATGCCATGATATTGGCCTTGGTATTCCCTAATATGATTGGGTTATTCTTCCTGTTTCCAAAAGTGAAGCTTGAGCTGAAAAGATATATGGCTGCAATAAAAACACAAAAATAAGCTGTTTGCCAAACAAAAGGAATAGCACTTGTATATTGGCAGGGTATTTGAAACTGATGAGGCCTGTTAAGCAAGTGTTTATTTAAAATATGTGATCGTAATGAGAAAAATTTGGTTTTTGGTCATTGCCTTTCTAAGCGTGAGTGCGGCCGGCCGGGCACAGGATTTCAGTATTGGGCCTAAGTTTGGGGTTTCCCAAGGAAATATTCAAGTGGATGGAGATGGGTACGAGAGTGGTAGCGAAAAATTGGGTTACCATGTAGGTGCCTTTGTGAGAATGGGAGGCAATTCTCTTTATTTGCAGCCGGAGGTACTCTATGTCAATACAGGCGGAGAGATCAAAGAGTCACAAGGAGACAATGAGAGAACGTATGAAGCATCGTTCAATCGGTTTGATGTGCCCATTATGTTGGGCTTTAAGCTAGGAGATGTTTTCAGGATTCAAGGTGGACCAGTAGCCAGCTTCTTGCTTAATTCAAAATTCAAGAACGACATTGTGCCAGACCCTGAGCCAGAATATAAAAATGCTACAGTAGGATATCAGGCTGGTATTGGCTTTGATATAGCCAATATGATCATCGATTTAAAATACGAAGGTTCGCTGAGCAAACAATCTGAGAGCATCGCGGGATTTGATACGGACCAGCGGCAAAATCAGCTTATCGTCTCCTTGGGTCTTCGGTTATTTTGAACCCGGAATATGCATTGGCCTATCTACGCCACGGCGCATAAGTATTGCGACTTGATAAATCGGGTTGAACCAACACTAAAAAACACTAAAAAGGCGGCTCTATCAGGGCGGCCTTTTTTTGCCGTTTTCTAGAGGTAGGCTACTTAAGTTGGTCTAAGCCAGAACGGGGTTTTTCCTGAAGCTTTTTGTAGGCTGATGGCGTCATGCCCGTGGTTTTTTTGAATTGTCCGGATAAATGCTGAACACTGCTATAACCTAATTTCCAGGCAATTTCGCTAAGCTGTAATTCTTGGTTGAAGAGCAATTCTTTTGCTTTTTCCAGCTTTAGCCTGATAAAGTATTTTTCAATGGTGGAACCTTCCTTGCTGCTGAAAAGGTGGCTCATTTTGCTGTAATCCTGACCAATTTCGTCGCCAAGGTATTTGGCTAAGCTTAAGGAGGCGGGGATTTCGTCCAGTAGTACCAGTTCGTGCAGTTTGTTTTTGATCCGCTCGATGAGGCGGCTGTCAGGGTCTTGGATAAGTCCAAAGCCAAGTTTTTCCAAGTGGGTTTTCAACTCGGATAGCTTGGACGGTGCTGGAAGTGTATCCAGTGTTACCTTGCCCAAATCCACTTTTTCAAAAGGTACGTTTTGTTCCTTCAGAATACTTTCCACCGCCATGATACAGCGCGGACAGACCATGTTTTTTACCAATAACTCAGACATACTTCTTTAAACCGAATTTTCATGGTATAAGTTTGCCTTTTTGGCAGTAAAAGTAGTGAAGTGGAGTGGGAGGTTTGGGAAGTCAAGAATCTTGGTGGCTTTGATGACATATTTTAGTCCATTGTTGAAGAATTGAGTAGGCTGGAGTAGCTTTGCTGTAACTACACCGTGAGATTATGCCCCAAGATATGGTTTTTGACAGAAAGCGTTTGAGCGATAGTGACCTGCTTCACTTTTATGAGAAGCTGCTCATGCCGCGGAAGATTGAGGAAAAGATGCTTCTCTTACTACGGCAAGGCAAAATCTCCAAATGGTTTAGTGGCTGGGGGCAGGAAGCCATCTCGATAGCCGCTGTAATGGCCATGAAGGAGGAGGAGTTTTTACTGCCCATGCACCGCAATTTGGGTGTTTTTACTGGTAGGGATGTTCCGTTGGATCGGTTGTTTGCACAGTTTCAAGGAAAGGTATCGGGCTTCACCAAGGGGCGGGACCGTTCCTTCCATTTCGGGTCTCTGGAACATCATATCGTTGGGATGATTTCCCATTTGGGGCCTCAGCTGGCGGTGGCAGATGGGATTGCCCTGGCCAGCAAACTCTCGGGAGAAAACAAGGCTACATTGGTCTTTACGGGAGATGGTGCTACTTCAGAAGGGGATTTTCACGAAGCATTGAATGTGGCGTCTGTCTGGCAGCTTCCCGTGATTTTTGTTGTCGAGCATAATGGTTACGGGCTTTCTACCCCCAGTGAGGAACAGTTTCGTTTCAAGCAATTTGTCGATAAAGGAGCGGGCTATGGTATGGACGCTGTAAAAGTGGATGGAAACAACGTGCTGGAGCTGTACCATGAGTTGTCCAAAATCGCCGAAGATATCAGGACACGCCCCAGGCCATTTTTGGTAGAGGCCATGACTTACCGAATGCGAGGGCACGAGGAATCCTCAGGGACCAAGTACGTGCCAAAGGCTTACTTCGAGGAGGGAAGAAAAAGTGATCCTTTAGAAAGCTATGAGGCCTTTTTGGTAGGAATAGGCCTGCTTGACAGTAATGCTAGAAGGGCGGTTGAAAGTAGGGTAGATGCTCAAATAGAAGCAGGGCTTAAAGCGGCTTTTGGGGCGCCTACTCCTGAGGCGAGTGAGAAAGAAACGGATGATGTGTACTGTCCTTTTACTCTCGAAGTCACGCTGCCGGAGACTAAAGATGTCAGCCAAAAAAGATTGTTGGATGCCATAAGTGACGCATTACGATGGAGTATGCGAAAGTTTCCGAACTTGGTGCTGATGGGGCAGGATATTGGGATTTATGGTGGGGCGTTTAAAGTGACAGCGGGTTTTTTGGATGAGTTTGGGGCAGATCGGGTGCGCAATACGCCGTTATGTGAAAGTGCGATCATCGGTGCAGCACTGGGGCTTTCCATAAAAGGATATAAGACGATGGTGGAAATGCAGTTTGCCGATTTTGTGAGTTGCGGTTTTAACCAGATTGTGAATAACCTCGCCAAGATCCATTACCGTTGGGGACAGCATGCAGATGTGGTCATCCGCATGCCTACTGGAGCTGGTGTCGGTGCGGGGCCATTTCACTCCCAATCGAATGAAGCGTGGTTTTTTCATACCCCAGGACTAAAGGTAATTTACCCATCTTCCCCTCAGGATGCCAAAGGCCTGCTGTCAGCAGCGATCGAAGATCCCAATCCATGTCTGTTTTTTGAGCATAAGGCGCTCTATCGATCGATTACAGAACAGGTGCCGGATGATTATTATACCTTGGAAATAGGTAAGGCCAACTTGGTGAAAGAAGGCAATCAGCTGACGGTGGTGACCTACGGGATGGGAGTGCACTGGGCAAAGAAAGCAATCGAGGAACATGATGTCAGCGCAGATGTATTGGATTTGCGCACACTACTGCCGTGGGACAAGGAAAGTGTGGCGCTCTCCGTAAAGAAAACCAATAAGGTGATCATCCTGCACGAAGATAGCCTGACCGGTGGCATTGGGGCGGAGATTGCTGCCTGGATCAGTGAGCACTGCTTTGAGTGGTTGGATGCGCCGGTGATGCGTGAGGGGAGTTTGGATACTCCTGTGCCTTTTGCGGCTACCTTGGAGGCGGACTTTCTGCCTGAGAGGCGTTTCAGGGAAAAGCTACTTGCGCTACTGGCGTATTGATGGGGTTATTGGATGATGTTGACTTTATCGCCTATTTTTACCCTTCCCCTTTCGAGCGCAATCATGTTTTGGCCAAAAAGCACTTTTTTGTCCTTTAGCCGATAGGTGGAAAGCGTTTTTAAAGGCTCTTTGCCCTTTGTTCCCGTTTGTTGGTCCACGGTGGTCATGACGCAGCGAGCACAGGGTTTGGTGACTTTAAATGTGCACTTCCCGATCTGAAGTTGCTCCCATCCATCTTCTTCAAATGCTTCGCATCCGCTGATGACGATATTAGGGCGGAAACGCTCCATGGGGACAGCCAGTTCCAAACGCTGGTTGAGGTCGTCAAGCGAAGCCTGACTGATCAGCAGATAAGGCATGGCATCTGCAAAACTGACCGTTTCGTCGTTTACAGCGTATTTTTCTTTGATCGATCGGGTGGTGTTTTCTGGCATAAATACCAAGTGGCATGGAGTGGCCAGCATCTTCGAGAACCAATGGTCCACTTCGGGGTTTACGATTTGCCCTGATACCACATCATCCCAGACGCTTACTTCCATCAACTGATCCGTTTCGGGAGTGAAGGGGATGTTGATCTTTTGGTGGGGATGGAGCTTATGGAGGACCTCTAAGCCTTGATCGTTAAGATTTACTTGAAGAAGGGCCATAATAGGCAGTGCGCGCTGAGTCATAAAAGTACCTGTGTCGTCGACCAACATCCATCGTCGGTCCCACCGAAAGCCTTTGGTAAGTACTTCTGCTTCATCCAAGCGAATTCCGCCAAGGGATTTGATGGGGTAAATGTAAATGTCCTGTACTTGCATGTCGTGGTTTTAGTAACCTAATTTAAGGTTTTGTCGCGAAAAATCATGGAAAAGAGATGGGGAGTTCAGGGCAAAAGCATTTATCAGTTCTTGAGGCTGCTCCGACGAACTAGGAAAGCACTTGGACAGAATGTGTTCTGTTGGCGTGTTGGACTCTTTGGGTGGGGCGTGAGTAATATTGTTTTGGGAAAGGGATTCCTCCTTCCACTCAGAAATAAAAAAGGAAACGATCATCCCGATGAGCAAGACCAAAAGCCATCTTAACCGTTCATTTCTCTGTGACGCATTCATGTCAAAATTTTATTTTATAGTTAGCAATTTGTTTCTGGTTCATTCTTCCCTAAAAGTGTTCTTTCCTAGCGCTCTTCAGCAAGTAGTTGTCTTGCCTTCTAATGGATAGATACACATTGAGATAAAAAGGTTGCATGAATTTCTACAGATTTGGTCTTTTTTTAAAATAAATGTGATCAATAGGCGACAGCAAGGGATGAATAGGCAGGAAAGGTGAGCGTGGACACAGCCACGTCCAGGGTTATGGAAGGATATGGCATTATAAAACCTGTCTTGTGATTGTAATTACTGGAAGGCTATCAAAAAAAGGTGACAAGGATGCATGATTCTCGGGGCGGCTTGACAGAATTACTACCTGAAGGAGATGGGATTTGTCATATTTGCTGCCATTCTGACACAGAGAATGATGAAAATGGGCTTGGCACATGACTTGTTAACTATGTTTGCGAGCGATTAAGCAAAAGAAAAGAAATCAAAGAAATAAATTAAGAAATACAATTAGTTATGGGAAAAATTATTGGTATAGACTTGGGAACCACTAACTCCTGCGTAGCCGTAATGGAGGGTAACGAGCCGGTGGTTATCCAAAACAGTGAGGGAAGAAGAACCACTCCTTCTATTGTGGCATTTTTGGACAATGGAAACGGAGAGAGAAAAGTAGGTGATCCAGCCAAAAGACAAGCTATCACCAACCCAGCCAATACCATTTCTTCTGTGAAGCGGTTCATGGGTAAAAAATTCTCAGAAGTATCTGATGAGAAGAAGCATGCTTCTTATAAAGTAGAGCAAGGTTCCAATGACACAGTAGCTGTCAAAATCGGTGACCGCAGCTATACTCCACAGGAGCTTTCGGCAATGATCCTTCAGAAAATGAAGTCCACAGCAGAGGACTTCTTGGGTCAAGAAGTAAGCGAGGCAGTTGTTACTGTACCGGCTTACTTTAATGATGCAGAGCGTCAGGCGACCAAAGAAGCTGGGCAGATTGCTGGTCTTGAAGTGAAAAGAATCATCAACGAGCCTACGGCAGCGGCCTTGGCTTATGGGATGGACAAGAAAGATCAGGATATGAAAATCGCGGTGTATGACCTTGGTGGTGGTACATTTGATATTTCTATCCTTGAGCTAGGAGATGGCGTATTTGAGGTGAAGTCTACCAACGGTGATGTCCACTTGGGTGGTGATGACTTTGACCAAGTGATCATCAACTGGCTTGCGGATGAGTTTAAGAGTGAAGAGGATATTGATCTGAAACAAGATCCAATGGCTCTTCAGCGTCTGAAAGAAGCTGCAGAGAAAGCTAAAATCGAACTTTCCAGTTCTTCTTCTACAGAAATCAACTTGCCGTATATCACTGCTACCCAAAGCGGGCCTAAGCACTTGGTAAGAAACCTTACCCGTGCGAAGTTTGAGCAGCTTTCCGAAGATTTGGTGAGACGTTCGTTGGAGCCATGTAAAAAGGCGATTTCTGATGCTGGACTTTCTGCCTCAGAGATTGACGAGGTCATCTTGGTAGGTGGTTCTACACGTATCCCAAAAATCCAAGAAGAAGTAGAGAAGTTCTTTGGTAAGAAGCCTTCCAAAGGGGTCAACCCGGATGAGGTGGTTGCGATTGGTGCAGCGATCCAAGGTGGTGTATTGACCGGAGAGGTGAAAGATGTGTTGCTATTGGATGTGACGCCACTTTCCTTGGGTATCGAAACCATGGGCGGTGTGTCTACCAAATTGATCGAAGCCAATACTACGATTCCTTCCAAGAAGTCAGAAGTGTTCTCTACAGCGGCTGATAACCAGCCGGCCGTGGATATCCACGTACTTCAAGGAGAGCGACCATTGGCCAAGGACAACAGAAGTATCGGTAGGTTCCAGTTGGCTGATATCCCGCCAGCACAAAGAGGTGTTCCTCAGATCGAGGTGACCTTCGATATTGATGCCAACGGTATCCTTCATGTGTCTGCGAAAGACAAAGGAACAGGTAAAGAGCAAAAAATCAAGATCGAAGCCTCTTCAGGACTTTCTGACGATGAAATCGAAAGAATGAAAAAAGAAGCCGAGGCCAATGCCGCTACGGATAAGGAAGAAAAAGAAAAAATCGAAAAGCTAAACCAAGCGGACAGCTTGATCTTCCAAACGGAGAAGCAGCTGAAAGAATTTGGCGATAAGCTTTCTGATGGCAACAAGACCAATATCAACGGTGCATTGGAAAAGCTGAAATCAGCACACCAAGCACAGGATCTGGAAGCCATCACTCCTGCGATCGAAGAGCTGAACAAGGCTTGGGAAGCAGCATCGACCGAGATGTATAATGCAACCCAAGGTGCCGGTGCAGAAGGTGCTGCTGGAGCAGACGCTGGAGCATCTGCAGAAGCTGGTGCTGAATCAGGTGACGGTGTCTCTGATGTAGACTATGAAGAAGTAAACGAAGAAGATAAGAAGTAAGTAATATCCTTCTTCGGGATCCATAATAAAAAAGCATCTCGAGCGATCGAGGTGCTTTTTGTGTATCTGGCCAAAGCCTCATGGTTCAACCCGGAATATGCATTAGCCTATCTGTTGCGACCTGAAACTGCTTCAAAATCAGCCGTTTCACTTTAGTTTTCGGCATAACCGTAGCGGTGCTACGCTAATGCCTCCAAACTAACTGATTTTCTTGCAATTTCAGCTCTCACTACGATTCCTAATGCATAATCCGGGTTCAAGAGTAATTTGAACCCGAAATATGCATTAGCCATCTAATGCACTTTCAGCTCTTCCCGCTATCGGGACAGGCGATGACTATTCCTAATGCATAAATCGGGTTGAAAAGGAGGTTTTATAATTAATAGGACAATAAAAATGCGATTGACAGAAGATAATAAATTGAAAAAACTGGTGGTCGTAGGAGACCGTGTACTGATCAAGCCCAAAAAGGCCAGTGAAAAAACATCCAGTGGGCTTTATCTCCCGCCAGGAGTGCAGGAGAAAGAAAAAGTACAGCAGGGGTATATTATGAAAGCTGGACCGGGCTACCCGATTCCTATGCACGTAGAGGAAGATGAGCCGTGGAAAGAAAAAGATGAAAATGTCCGTTACGTGCCCTTACAGGCAAAAGAGGGAGATTTGGCTATTTTTCTCCTGACCGGAGCACATGAGGTGATCTATGAAGGCGAGAAATTCTATATCGTTTCCCAAAATGCCATTTTGATGCTAGAGAGGGAAGAGGAGCTTTGAGGAAACAGCAAGATAGAGGAAAGAATAAAGAAGAAAGAGTAAAGAATGTTTCTCTTTGCAGGGGAGTTTAGTGGGGTAGACTGGGGAAGGAGCAAATGAGCATTGTCTAGATAAAAAAAGGCTTGAGCCAGATATCGGATCTGGGCCAAGCCTTTTTTTATTTGTATTTTACGGGTGTTTTATTTTTCCATGGTCTCACCGGACTGGGTTTGTTTTTCGTAGAGTTCGGCGTAAACGCCTTTTTTGGCCATCAGTGCTTCATGTGAACCTTCTTCTACCAATTCCCCATCGTCAAGTACGATGATTTTGTCCGCCAGTTTGGCAGAAGAAACCCTGTGAGAAATAATAATGGAGGTCCTGCCTTCCATGATTCCTTCGAGTGCGTTGAGGATGGCATTTTCCGTTTTGGTGTCCACGGCAGAGAGGCAATCGTCCAATAGTAAAATAGAAGGGTCTTTTGCAATGGCCCTGGCAATGGAGACACGTTGTTTTTGTCCGCCACTGAGGGTGATCCCCCGCTCTCCAAGACGTGTTTCAAAACCAGCAGGGAAATCCATGATGTTTTGATATACATCAGCATCTTTGGCGGCTTGTTCGACCACTTGCTGGGGGATTTTGTCTAGCCCAAATCCAATGTTGTTGGTGATACTATCGCTAAAAAGGAATACGTCCTGAGGGACATAACCGATGTTTTTGCGCAGGTGGGAGATATCGTAAGCCGCTATCGGGTGGTCGTCCACAATGATGTCGCCTGATCCGGGGTCGTACATTCTCATCAGGAGATTGGCGATGGTGGATTTACCGGAGCCAGTGGTGCCGATGATAGCCAGTGATTCGCCGGACTGGATGGAGAAAGATACGTTTTTCAATGCTTTTATTCCCGAGTCAGGATATTCGAAGGATACGTCCTTGAAGATGACTGTTCCATGAATCTCATCGGTGAGCTGCTCATCGCTGGTAATGGTGTTTTTTTCGTCGAGAAATTCATTGATCCTTGTTTGGGAAGCAGCCGCTCTCTGCACGATACTGGTAATCCATCCCAGCGAAGTGACCGGCCAAGTCAGCATATTGACATAGAGGATGAATTCAGCAATGACTCCGTAGCCAATGGTGCCATCGATCACTTGGTTGCCGCCAACATAGACTGTGATAATGGTGCTTATTCCCACCAATCCCATAATCAACGGGAAAAAGAGAGACTGGACTTTGGTAAGGCTGATGGACTTCTCTTTGTAGTCTTCACTTGCTGTAGCAAATTTCTGACTGCTGTCTTCCTCCCTCACAAATGCCTTAAGGACCCGGATACCAGAAAAAGATTCCTGAACGAAGGTGCTTAGCCCACTGAGGCTACGCTGGATCTTTTCAGAACGCTCATTGATCATGTTATTGACAATGTAAATACTGATAGAAAGTACCGGTAGTGGGAGCAGGGAGTATATGGTAAGGGGGACATTGACCGTCAGCATATAGCCAATGACCAGCGGGAAGAGCACGAGTAAATTGATGCCGTACATCAATGCCGGCCCAAAATACATCCTTACCCTGCTGACGTCTTCGGTGACCCTGGCCATCAGGTCGCCGGTGCTGTTTTTTCTGTAAAAACTTAACGGCAACTGCTGGTAGTGGGCAAAGATCTCATTTTTTAGGTCATACTCAATCAATCGGGACATCACAATGATCGTCTGCCTGATCAGAAAGAGGAAAAAACCTCTCAAAAAAGCCATGGCTAATATCAGCACACCAAAAACAAAGATGAAGTCGAGGAAAGCAGAACGGATGCTTTCTGTACTGGCTCCTTGCTCAAACATCTGGTAAAAGCTGAAGCTTTCTACTACATAATCGATCGACACCCTCACGAGTTGGGCGGGGATCATGACGAAAATATTGGAAATTATCGTAAAGAGGATACCCAAAAGGAGATATCCTTTATATTTATAGAGGTATTTATTCAGTCTCCAGAGTGAGCTCACGAAATAAAAATTTTAGAATAGTTAATTTTGCTTTAGAATAGTCTTTTTATTAGCTTTATAAGAGGGTTGTTTAGAATTTAATTCTAAAGTATTACCTTTGCTGAAAGACTTACCCAAATATAACACAATCTAAACGTCAAAGTTCATATGATAGAGGTTAAAACGGAGGAAAAAATCAAAGAAGCATCCATATACGGACAGATCACTTCTTTAGGACATGAGCAATTGGTCATCTGCTATGATGAGCCTACAGGGTTGAAAGCCATTATTGGTATTCATAATACTGTGCTGGGGCCTGCTTTGGGCGGAACCAGGATGTGGAATTATACTTCCGAGCAGGAAGCTATTACAGATGTGTTGCGCCTTTCAAGGGGGATGACCTTTAAAGCAGCCATTTCCGGTTTGAATATCGGAGGTGGAAAAGCAGTTATTATTGGTGACCCAAAACTAAAGAATGAGGCGTTTTTGCGCAGGTTTGGGAGATTTGTGGAGAGCCTTGGAGGAAGATATATTACTGCTGAAGACGTAAACATGAAGACAAGGGACATGGAATACATTGCCATGGAGACCTCGCATGTGACCGGCCTTCCAGAGATCAATGGCGGCGGCGGAGATCCTTCGCCCGTAACTGCCTATGGTGCGTATTTGGGGATGAAAGCCTCAGCAAAGAAGGCTTTCGGAACGGATGCCCTAAAAGGAAAGAAAGTGGCAGTTCAAGGAATTGGCCAAGTAGGACGGCATCTGATAGACCATTTGGTGAAAGAAGGAGCAGAGATCTACGTGACCGATATATTTGAAGATCGACTTAGAGAAGTGGGGCAGGCAACTGGTGCTACCATAGTGGCACCAGATGAAATCTACGATGTGGATATGGATATATATGCCCCATGCGCCTTGGGTGCCACTGTAAATGACCAAACACTGAAAAGACTGAAGTGTGCTGTCATCGCGGGAGCTGCCAATAATCAGCTCGAAGATGAGCAAAAGCATGGTCAGCAGTTACTGGAGCGGGACATTGTCTATGCGCCTGACTTCCTGATCAATGCTGGTGGGCTTATCAATGTTTATGCGGAATATTTGGGTGGATATAACAGAGAAGCTGCGTATCAGCAAGCAGAAAAAATTTATGACACTTGTTTGGCTATATTGAATAAGTCAGAGAAAGAGAATATACCTGCTCAACAAGCTGCCATAGAGCTTGCTTGGAACAGGATTCAGAGCATTAGCAAGGTGAAGTCATCTTACTAAAATATTAATTGAATATTATCTCTTCGAAAAACCAAATGCAATGGAACATAAATTCCGTGCATTTGGTTTTTTTATTTAATAACTTTGTAAGCAAATATACCCAAGCGGTGGCACCTACTGTAGTAGCTGCCAAACAAAACTTAATTACGTTCTTTATATTCAGGTAATGTTAAACAGAAGAATTCTCAGAGTAAAGGCTTTCCAAAGCCTGTATGCATACGAGCAATGCAGGGCTTCCAATCTCAACCTGGCCAAGGATTATGTTCGTGAGGCTTTTCAGCCAGATCTGAACAGTATGGAAGTGCAGGACAAAGGTCAACTGCGAAAGGATGCCGAACAAACCATCACCCTTTTTTCCACGAACCTGAACAATAAAGCATTGGTCGCTGCAGGGGATTATGCCACCAAGGTAAAGTCAGAAGCGATCAAAGCCATTAATCTCTTCCATCAAAAGAACCAAAAGGACTTGGACTTTCTCCGGAACAATATGGTGGATGCTGCAGAGGATATTCCCCAGCTCTACCTTTCTGTGGTACATATCCTGATTGGATTCAGCGATCATGTCCGCAGGGAATATGCACGTAAAAGAAAGCTCAACAAAGAACAAGTAAGTGCTGTCAGTGGGGAGTTGAACCTGGCCAATAATAAGGTGATTTCGTTTCTGAAAAACAATGCGGTTTTTACAACGGCAAGTATTCGCCAGCAGGCAGACTTGGAAGATACGGAACTGGAAATCCAGGAATGGTACCGGGAATATGTAAAACCTTGGGACCGATATCAGGAATATATTCAGCTCAGCGAGCCTACCATGGAGGAGGATTTGGATATTCTGACGGATCTGACCAAGAAAATACTATTTAAAACAGATGCTATTCTCAGTAGCTTTGCCGAAAGGGACCTTAGCTGGACAGAAAATAAAGCAGTGGTAAGAAGTTTGGCAATTAAGGTGCTGAAAAATGTGCTGGAATCAGAAAGTGACGAAGACTACAGTCTTCCTGAAATCGCTATAAACTGGGAAGAAGACAAGGAATTTTTCCAAAATATCTTTAACTTGACTATCGAAAATGATGAGGCCAATAGGGTGTTAATTGCGGAAAAGACCAAGAATTGGGACATAGAACGGATAGCCTCTACAGATAAGATCATCATATCAATGGCCGTTACAGAGATGTTATTTTTCCCTAGTATCCCTGTAAAAGTTACCATCAATGAGTATATTGATATTTCTAAAACGTACAGTACACCTAAAAGCAAGCAATTTGTCAACGGTCTTCTGGATGTGTTGGCCAAGGAGCTAACCGATCAAGGAAAAATCCGTAAGAGTGGCAGAGGGCTTTTGGATAACAAATAAACATTATTTTACTATGAGCAAACAGAGTAATTCGATTTTAGCTTTTGTACTCGGTGCCGGTGTAGGTGCTGCATTCGGAGTTTTATTTGCTCCTGATTCCGGGAACAATACAAGGGACAGATTGTCCTACCAGTTGTCTAGATACAAGGCTGAGCTGGAAGATATCATCAAAGACCTGATGGAAGGAAAAGACCTTCCGCTAAACGAAGCCAAATCAGAAGGAAAGAAGGTGATATCAGAAGCAAAGGACAAAGCAGAAAACCTGCTCACTGATGTCAATAAACTTATTGACCAAATCAATAAAGAAAATAACTAACCCTATTCCAGTTATGAAATATTTATGTCTACCTGCAATGTTCATTGCAGGTTCTCTTTTTATCTCCAGCTGTGAAAAAAGCAGCAATAATGATAAAATAGCTGAGCTGGAGCAGAAGATTGCCCAGCTGGAAGAAAGCCAAGCGTCTCAGCCCAAGCAGCCTTCCAATGTACAAAGTGTGGCCAAGATAGATCCTTCTACTTTGGGCAAGTTTAAGTTTGAGGAGATGCAGTATGACTTTGGCGCCATCGATCAAGGTAAAGTGGTAGAGCATACCTTTACTTTTACCAATGATGGTAACTCTCCCTTGATCATCTCCAATGTACAGGCATCTTGTGGATGTACTACTCCTGACTGGAGCAAAAAACCAGTTAAGCCGGGAGAAGATGGCCACGTGAAAGTTAGGTTTAATTCGGCCCACAAGTCTGGCGCCCAAAGCCCAACAGTCACCATTACCGCCAATACTTCTCCGAGCATCACCAAGCTTAAACTAAAAGGAACCGTAAATACAAACAATACGGCCAGCAACATCGCTGGGCCAGTGAAAAAGTAACCATGACGAATACAATTTTATTACAAGCGTTAGGAGCCGGAAGCGGCGGCATAATGGGGCAAGTATTCCTTTTTGGAGGGATTATCCTGATCATGTATTTCTTTATGATCAGACCTCAGCAAAAGAAACAAAAAGACGCCAAGAACTTTATAGAGTCAATCAAAAAAGGAGACCAAGTAGTGACCATCGGTGGCATACATGGTAAAGTGTATGCCTTAGAAGGTGAGACTGTCCTGATTGAGCTGGACAAGGGCTTGAAAATAAAAGTAGAAAAATCAGCAGTGTCTGCGGAATTTTCCAAGAAGTCCACAGGAACTAAATAGGTCGGGATCTTGAAAAGATTTCAGAAATACTTCGGTAAGTTTAAAAAAAAGAAAACTTCTGACATTAAAGTGGTGGTCCTCTGTGTAATAGCGGCCACCACTTTTTGGGTTTTAAATGCCCTGAACAAAGATAATTATGTGACGGTGGTCAATTATCCTATCGTCTTTCAGTACAATGCAGAAGAGTATATGCCCGTAGAGGAGATCCCTTCTGAAATCCGTATAGAGATTAATGGTAATGGTTGGGACCTGTTCAGGAAGTATTTTAACTTTAATGTCCCTCCATTTAATATCGAATTGACCAATCCTGATGAGCGCAATTATTTATTGGCATCAGAGTATCGTCGAAATCTCGCAGAGGTTCTTGAGCCTACCAGTTTGGTGTCAGTCCTGACTGATTCATTGAAATTTAATTTTGACAAGATTGTCGAACGGCAAGTGGAGGTGGGGCTGGACACAGGAGCGATGTCCTTGGCTCCGCATCACCAATTGGCGGGAGATATTGCTTGGGAGCCCAAAGATATAGTGCTTAAGGGAGCCGAAAGTAAGATTAAACAACTGGGAGGAGAACTGTTCCTTACCTTGAACGAAGAGCATATAAAGGATGATTTTGACCAATACATTCCCGTGCCGCTTACTGAAGCGCTATCTCCTTATGTGTCAGTATCTCCAAAAACCATTCATGTGAAATTTAGTGTAGTGGCTTTTTTGGAAGGAAATAAGCGGGTGATGCTTCGAAAAGTAAATTTTCCGGAAAATGTCCGGCTTGATAACGAAATCAATTCAGTGCTAATGAGCTATCGTGTGGATGAGCGAAAGGTAGAAGTACTGCGAGAGCTGGATTTAGTAGGGGTGCTGGATTACCGGAATCGAAATATAGAAGACAGTACCGTGACAGTTGAGATCAACGATCTTCCGGATTATATCAAAAATATCGATACTGAACCTCATACTTTTAATTTAAGCTATGAATAGCCATAGGCCATTGTTGATAGGGATTACAGGTGGCATTGGAGCAGGGAAGTCCACAGCTGCAAAGATATTTTCGGTGTTGGGGATTCCTGTGTACTCGGCCGATGACCGTGCAAAATGGTTGATGGTCCACTCCCTGGAGTTGAAGCAAAAAATTCAGGCTCATTTTGGAGAAGAATCCTATTTTGATGAGGGAGGGCTAAACAGGGCTTTTCTGGCAGAAAAGGTTTTTTCCGATCCAGAGCAAACCAAAGTCATCAATGGACTAGTTCACCCTGCAGTAAAAAAAGATTTTGAGCAGTGGGCAACAAGTCATCAAACCCCATATGTGCTGAAAGAAGCTGCGTTGCTTTTTGAGTCCGGATCCTATCAAGACCTTGATAAAGTAATCAATGTTTCGGCTCCAGTGGAATTACGGATGTCACGGATTATGGCCAGGGATGCCCATCGATCAAAGGAGCAAGTGGTCTCCATCATGGAGAGGCAGATGTCAGATAGTGAAAAAAATAAGTTGGCCGACTTTGTAATAAGTAATGAAGAGAACCAGGCCCTTATTCCTCAGGTATTACAGATTCATAAAATCTTGTCCAAAGCCTAACGGTTTTGTTAACAAGGAACCACTGGCGCTTAGTTAGTGTGTATTTGGTTTCACTGGTTCTTTTTGGTTTAATTAAGCTGAATTATTCAATAGGGAGTCTCTTTGGCATAATTAACCATAAGCATTCCTAGCAGCGCCGTAATGCTTGGCTAATCGGCATTGAACCTGCGTTAATGAAGGCTATACCAGTGTCATAAGTCCAAGTTGATTTGATCCAAGTAAAATTTCATTCTAGTGTGTTCTTGGTTCAGGAAATCAATTTTGTCAATTTTGTCCAGCTTGTGATTATAGAAAACTTCCACGTATTCATTATCAAGAAGGTATAAGTTTACCTTATGCGCATAATAGCGAATACCTACCACGAAGGTGCCCTCTGTATAGAGCTTATGTATTTTTTTGTGCAAAGGTAATTTCTTAAAATCTTCTCTAATCATCTTATCCTCAGTGATTTTGGCTGTAGGTGAAAGCAATGAACTATAAATCTATTAACCTGAAGGCTTAAGTTCAAGTTTCATCAAAAGATTATTTATTTGTGATTTTATGAAATCGTTCGGCAACGACGGTTGTTTTCTGTCGGATACTTAATTATTATTGAAGAAATTTGTAACCTTCATGCGTTGGTATTCTATTCACAGTTCGAATTGTATAGTTATTTTGGGCCTATTAGTGGCGTTGGTTTTCAGTAGCTGCTCCGCTTCCAAAAAGGCGTATAAGAAAAATGTCAATACCGTCGTCCAGACCGCCAAATCCTATCGGGGAACACCATATCGTTATGGAGGGACCACCCGCTCAGGAATGGATTGTTCGGCTTTGCTTTACTTGTCCTTCCGGAGTGTGGGCCTCCAGCTACCTAGAAGCTCATCCGCCCAAAGTAAAGTAGGGAAAAAGGTGCCAAAGGGAAAGTTGGAAAAGGGCGATGTTGTCTTTTTTGCTACTGGGAGGCGTAAGAACAAAGTCACTCACGCAGGAATAGTCACGGAGTCAGGGAGGCATGGCATTCAGTTTATCCATTCTTCATCATCTTTGGGAGTGACTGAGGATAATCTTTATTCGACTTATTGGAAGCCCCGGTTTGTAAGGGCAAGACGGTATTTCTAATTAAGCAGGTCAAGTTGTTGGAAGGGTATTCAGAGGCTAATCCCGATGCTCCCATTCCATTCCCAAAAGACAGTTGTTGTTGCAGGAAGTGCGTTTGTTTTGGTATTGTGCCAAGGATCAGATCGGTGAGTTCATTTCTAGTTGGTTATGGTAAAGAAAATAGCAATAAAGCGGATTAATTTTTAAAACATCCTTTGGTATTAATCTTTATTAGTTAATTTTGCAGTCGAATAATAATAATGCATTAATTCCTTTTACATTAATACACAAAAATGGCGAATACTGGTAAGATAACTCAGGTGATTGGCCCCGTAGTAGATATTTCGTTCGAAGGGGGGAAGTTGCCGAATATCCTGGACGCACTCGAAATCACTAAGGAGAACGGTCAAAAAGTAGTATTGGAGGTTCAGCAGCATTTGGGAGAAGATCGTGTAAGAACAATTGCGATGGATTCTTCTGAAGGCTTAAGGAGAGGGTTGGAAGTTGTCGATATGGGCACTCCGATCTCTGTACCAACTGGTGAAGGCATTAAAGGCCGACTTTTCAACGTAGTAGGAGAGCCTATCGATGGTCTTCCTGCAGTGGAGTCAGCTAATAGGCTGCCTATCCACAGACATGCTCCTAAGTTTGAAGATCTTTCTACTTCCACTGAAGTGCTCTATACGGGTATCAAAGTTATTGACCTGATCGAGCCTTATGCAAAAGGTGGTAAAATTGGTCTTTTCGGTGGTGCAGGTGTTGGTAAGACGGTATTGATCCAAGAGCTGATCAATAACATCGCCAAAGCTTATTCCGGTTTATCTGTATTTGCTGGTGTGGGTGAAAGAACCCGTGAAGGAAATGACCTCCTTCGTGAGATGATCGAATCAGGCATCGTTACCTATGGAGATGATTTTGTTGAGTCTCTTGAAAATGAAGGTGGATGGGACCTTTCCAAGGTAGATGTGGAGAAGCTTAAGGATTCTAAGGCAACCTTTGTGTTCGGTCAGATGAACGAGCCTCCAGGTGCCCGTGCCCGTGTAGCCTTGACAGGTCTTACCCTAGCCGAATATTACCGTGATGGTGAAGGCGACGGAGCAGGTAAGGATATACTTTTCTTTATTGATAATATCTTCCGATTTACCCAGGCAGGTTCTGAGGTGTCGGCCCTTTTGGGACGTATGCCGTCTGCGGTAGGTTACCAGCCGACCTTGGCAACAGAAATGGGTGCCATGCAGGAGAGGATTACTTCTACGAAGAACGGATCCATTACTTCCGTGCAGGCTGTGTATGTACCTGCGGATGACTTGACTGACCCAGCCCCAGCGACTACATTTGCCCACTTGGATGCGACGACGGTACTTTCCCGTAAGATCGCCGAGCTAGGTATTTACCCAGCGGTGGATCCATTGGATTCTACTTCCAGGATTTTGGAACCAGGTATTTTGGGTGATGAGCACTATGATTGTGCCACACGTGTAAAAGAGCTACTCCAGCGCTATAAAGAACTTCAGGACATCATTGCCATTCTTGGTATGGAAGAGCTTTCTGAAGAAGATAAATTGGTAGTACACAGAGCCAGAAGGGTACAGCGGTTCTTGTCCCAACCATTCCACGTTGCCGAGCAATTTACCGGCCTGAAAGGGGTGTTGGTGGATCTGAAAGATACCATTAAAGGATTTAACATGATCATGGACGGAGAGTTAGATCACCTTCCTGAGGCTGCATTTAACTTGGTAGGTGACATTAACGATGCCATTGCCAAAGGTGAAAAAATGCTTGCTGAAGTAAAATAATCATCCCTCTGAGTCTTTGGAGGTACAAATCACAGGGCAAGCCCATTCGTCAGCTTTTCCTGTGATTTTTTAACACCAAACTAGTGGTAAATATGCATTTAGAAATTATAACACCGGACAAAAAGGTATTTCAAGGAGAAGTATCAGAGGCCACATTTCCAGGGGCTTCAGGTGCTTTTCAGATTTTGAAAAACCACGCTCCTGTGGTGTCTGCGCTAGCAAAAGGAACTGTTTCTTACACCACCAATGATGGGAAGAAGTCTATAGAAGTAGATGGTGGTGTAGTAGAGGTAAGAGATAACGAGATCATTCTGCTTGCTGAAAAAGTGACGGATTGATCCAATAGTAATGATATGAATGAAAGCGAACCCGAAACGGTTCGCTTTTTTTATTTAATAGGTTGGGGTAAGTAAATGTCAGGTCAAGTGGAAAAGTTGAGGGATTGGGAATGGTTCGGATAGAGCACTGATCGCGTAGATGATTAAGATCTGCACTGATTTTGTTCATAAACTGGAAAAGCAATTTTAAGAAAGTGGGTCGAAAAGTATTCCCCCAGAAATATTGCTTGATCCTAGATGTCGATCAATTGAAAACTACTTCAATGAGAAAGTTACTTTCTTTTTCCTTGCTTATTTCCTGCTCAAATGGACTTTCTTTCAATAAAAGATATTCCTCCAATATCCATCCTTGGAGCACGCCTACAAAGGCTTTATTCTTGGCATCAAAAGCTTGAAAAGGTGGTAGGGCGGTTTTGAACCGCTCTGTTTCCACTAACGAATGGGCTGAGATAACTGATTTGTTTTTTCTTTTATCGTAGAGTGTTGTGAATGGCTTATGCTTTTCATCGAATGAGGAAAACAAGATTAGGTCTTGGGACTCGTTCCACGGACCCCTAAATCCGGCATACCCTTCATAAACTTTGATTTTATCTTGGAAAGGAATACTAATGTCAGAGATGAGATTGATGTTTGGTAGGAAGATTTCTTCTTCGTAGTTATCGGGTAATGGGTTTGGCTGATAATCTAATTTGTATCGCTTGCTAAGCTGCTGGTTGGGCAAGACATTGTAAATGTAAGGATTATAGTTTTGATAAAACCGGGTGCTGTCCTCTACCGGCCAAAACGGATTCAGCGGACTAGTAATAAGGGCTTTGTTTAATTCATCAGGATAGGACAGGGCGGTAGCTTTGAGGTTAAAATCATCATTTAGAAACCCTATCTTATAGTTATTTCCTTCGAAAGGACCGTTATATCCACTGTATCCATTGAAGGCGACATATCCACCTTCAGGTATAGGCTCGACATTGCTAAAGAGAATTGAGGGTGGCGTTTTATAGGAACTATCTGGCTCATATTCCTCATTATAAACTACCACTTTTTTAAGGGAGTAATCATAAACCTCCAAAGTGCCGTTGTTATTGAACCAGCAGTCGTTTACCTGATTGATTTCCATTGGTCCATTGCCCTGGTGAACAAGGCTTTTAATAAAATTCCCTTTTTTGTCGTAAAGGAAAATTTGATCCGTGTCGAGTCTGTCCACTATCACATAGTGCTGCGGCCTGACCAATACTTTATGCACATTCCCCAAATGCTGACTTTCATTTTCTTTAAGCTTAATTATGTTAATACTATTTATCCTATCGGAAACATCTGCAGTATCTTTTATACTAGTGGTATTTATGGTGATATTTTCAACACCGCTCTCTTTAGGCTTTGCTTTTTTCTCAGCACATGCAAGTATTACAATGATGATGATGGGTAAGAATGAGAGTGTTTGAAAAAAGTTCATATCAATTTTTTAAATAGTTAAGATCCTAAAATTAGAAAAGCGCCTGCTGCAAGGGATGCTCCCAAGAGAGGCCCCACTATCGGTACCCAGCTGTAGGGCCAGTCACTACTCCCCTTTCCCTTTATGGGAAGGAACTGGTGGGCCAGTCTGGGGCCGAGGTCCCGAGCAGGGTTGATGGCATAGCCAGTGGTGCCTCCAAGGGCGAGGCCGATTACCCATACCAATAGTGCGACTGGTAATGCACCTAAAGCACCGAGACCTATAGGGGTGTTGTTGAGGTCCTCGAGGTTAGCTCCAGTGGTATATAGAATAACAAAAATTAAGACAAAAGTGCCTACTACTTCCGAAAGAAAGTTGGAAGAAAGGTTACGAATGGCTGGCGCAGTCGCAAACGGTGCGAACTTTAACCCTGGGTCATCGGTGATGTCAAAGTGGTCTTTATACATTAGCCATGTGACAGTAGCCCCGATACCCCCTCCCAACACTTGGGCCAAAACATAGCCAGGGACCAAATTCCAATCGAACATTCCTGCGATGGCCAAAGCTACGCTTACGGCGGGATTGAGGTGAGCCCCACTGTGAGGACCTGCCACTACCACGCCGATAAATACGCCTAGGGCCCACGCGGTGGTGATGACGATCCAGCCGCCATTGTTTCCTTTGGTTTGTTTTAGGACCACATTGGCCACGACACCGGAGCCCATAAGCAAGAGTAAGGCGGTGCCTATAAATTCAGCAATATAGCTATTCATCTAGTCATTGGGTTTCAATGTTAAAAGTTTTGAGGGTTGAAGGGTTTTAATTGACCTGTCGTTTTAGGGTTCCATTGGCCAAAAAGTCATTGTCCAATATACACAAACCTTATTCTTCTACCCAGTCCTTACTCCTTTCGACAGCTTTATGCCAGAAGTGAAGTTGTTCTTTGATGTCAGATGGTTCTACTTGTGGTGAAAATGACGCTTCTTCCTCCCATAATTGCTGGAGTTCTTTCTGGTCTTCCCAGTAGCCTACTGCCAGTCCCGCTAAGAAGGCTGCTCCAAGGGCAGTGGTTTCAGTGATTTGTGGACGTTTGACCTCGCTTCTGAGTAGGTCAGCTTGAAATTGCATCAAGAAATTATTGGCTGAAGCACCTCCATCCACTCGCATTTCTTTGGTTTTGGCCCCAGCGTCTTTTTCCATAGCTGCTAATACGTCATAGACCTGAAATGCAATAGCCTCCAGTGCCGCCCTCGCAAAATGTGCTTGGGTAGTCCCTCTGGTGATGCCAAAAAAAGCACCACGCGCATCTTGGTTCCAATAGGGCGCTCCCAAACCGGTGAGTGCCGGCACAAAATACACCCCTCCATTATCATCTACACTGGTGGCTAAGGATTCACTTTGTTCGGATGCTTCGAAGATTGCCAGCCCATCCCTAAGCCATTGAATGGCTGCGCCTCCGATAAATACACTGCCTTCCAATGCGTACTGGACTTTTCCGTTTATTTCCCAAGCAATAGTGGTCAGCAATTGATTCTTTGACTTCACGGGGTTGCCACCAGTGTTCATGACCATAAAGCAGCCCGTACCATAAGTAGTCTTGGCCATTCCGGGCTGTGTACAGAGTTGGCCAAATAGTGCTGCCTGCTGATCCCCGGCGATGCCTCCAATGGGTATTTTTGCTGAAAAAACATCTCCAGCAGTGGTGCAGTATACTTCGCTACTGGATTTTACTTCTGGCAATATGGAAGCTGGAATACCAAAAAACTCCAATAACTCCTCATCCCACTGCTTGTCATGGATATTGAAGAGCATGGTGCGACTGGCATTGGTGATATCGGTGAGATGTTGCTTGCCATTGGTAAGCTTCCATACCAACCAGCTGTCCACCGTGCCGAAGCAAACTTCCCCTTTTTCTGCCTTTTCTCGGACACCCTCTACATTATCCAATATCCATTTGATTTTGGTGGCAGAAAAGTAGGCGTCAATGATCAATCCCGTCTTACTGTTGATCATATCACCGTGGCCTTTGCGTTTCAGGGCATTGCAGTAAGCAGAGGTCCGCCTGTCCTGCCAGACGATGGCACGATATAGAGGTTTTCCTGTTTTACGGTCCCAGAGAATGGTCGTCTCCCGCTGGTTGGTAATGCCAATCCCCGCAATTTGGGCAGGTTCGATTTCTGCTTTGGCAATGGCTTCCAAAATTACAGCCGCTTGGGAAGTCCATATTTCTTTAGCGTCGTGTTCCACCCAACCTGTTTTGGGAAAATATTGTTTAAAGTCTTTCTGAGCGATGGCGACAGATTGCCCTTTTTGGTCAAAAAGTATGGCTCTTGAACTGGTGGTGCCTTGGTCCAGTGCCATGATGAATTGGTTGTTTTGGGTCATTGTTTCAGGTTTTGATCAAATATTTTTCAGCGATTTTATTGAAAGCAGCGATTTCGCTTTCCTCCCATTTTTTGTCTTTTTTTAATTCTTCCGCCATTAGTTTGGCTACTATAGGAGCCATGGCCATTGCGGCCGCAGCATCCAGTAAAAGTATGCGAATCCTTCTGGCCAAAAAGTCTTCTATATGCATGGCCATTTCCTCCCTTACGGCCCAGATGACTTCTCCGGCCACATAGGGGTAATTGGGATGAAGGTATTTGGCATAGGCAGGGGTGTCTTTAATTAGCTGGAGGACTTTTACTGCATCTGTACCATAAGATTTCCAGTGGTTGTCATCCAAAGTGGGATCACCATAGCCGTGAAATTTGATCTCCCAAGATCGGCTTTCTTTTATTTCCTCTCCAGTGATACGGGAAAAATGATCCACTGTGTCCTCGCCCATTTTGCGGAATGTCGTCCATTTTCCTCCTGTCAAAGTGACTAGGCCTGTTTCTGAGATGATGACTTTGTGATTTCGGGATATCTCTTTGGTCTTTACGCTTCCTCCCTGTGGGGCAGCAAGTGGTCGTAGGCCTGCATATACGGTCAGTACATCTTTTCTGGTAGGTTGTTTTTGGAGGTAATGGCCAGCTGTGTCCAGTATGAAGTTAATTTCCCTAGAGAGTGCTTCTGGCTCTAGTTTAGCTTTTTCACGGATGGTATCAGTGGTTCCTACCACCAGTTTGCCCTGCCAGGGAACTGCAAATAGCACCCTGCCATCGGAGGTTTTGGGGATCATCAAGGCGTCCTTACCTCCCAAAAAGTACTGTGGTAAAACCAAATGGACTCCTTGACTAGGCTGGATCATTCTCGGAGTGCCTTTTTGATCCATTTGGAGGATTTTATCAGCGAATACTCCGGTGGCGTTGACGACCATTCTGGCCTTTACATCATAGGTTTTTTTATTGATAGTATCCCTGACTTTTACACCATTGGTTTGGCCATTGTTGTCCTTGCTGAGGGCATTTACTTTCATATAGTTGAGAATGCAGCCGCCCATGTCATCAGATGTTTGGGCAACACATAGGGCGAGTCTGGCATCATCAAACTCTCCGTCTTGATAGACTACCCCACCCAAAAGCCCCTCTTTTTTGATCTGAGGTAGCCGTTTTATGGTTTCTTTTTTGGAAATATAGGCAGAGTCTCCCAAGCTCAGCCAGCCAGACATCCAATCGTAGAGTTTGAGCCCCACGGAATAGTAATATTTTGTAGCATGGCTATATATTGGTATGATAAAGGGTTGTACATGGGCAAGATGAGGGGCATTTCTTAAAATTCTTCCCCGTTCACGGAGCGCTTCCCATACCAGAAGTATGTCCCCTTGGGCCAAGTAGCGCACACCGCCATGAACCAGTTTGGTGCTTCTGCTGGAAGTGCCTTTTGCAAAATCAGCTCTTTCAAAAAGAGCGACGCTCAAACCTCGTGATAGGGCATCCAAAGCGACTCCCAACCCCGAGGCTCCCCCACCAATTATAACAATATCCCAAAGTTGATTTTTTGTTAAATGGCGAAGGTTACTAGTTCTGTTCATAGGGTGTGATGATGAGTTAAAAATGTAACTCATATAATTTATGAAAAATCAGGACTATAAGCCAATGCAAATAAAGAATTTTGAAACTAAGGAGTTTATAGAGGTAAATATAAGAGACAGGGATGCTTACAGCTGTTCTAGATTCCTTGTAAGTTGAAGGTGTATTTATCTACCTAGGGGGTAGGAGGGCTTACTCCCAGGTACTATAACTTTTCTTCGGTTCATCCTTGATCTTTCCTCCACCAAATTGGATTCCTAGCCCTATGCTGAAAAAATCACTGATGTCTTTTCCGGTGATATGGTAGGTGACGTTCATCCGGAATTTTCCTGCGATGATGCCCATTCGCGGAGCAAAGCCAAAATTCACTTCGTTTCCTATTTGGTTGAATATGGTACCATCGTCTGAATCTACGATTTCGTAATCGCTTCTTCTGTACATTCCTGCCATTACCCCTACAAATGGACGAGTGTTTTCCCTGCCAAAAAGGTATTCTCCCGTTAGGGATAAGTTAGAAATCGCTTGCGCACGATAGGTGGCTTCTTGATGGTTGAAGAGCGATTCCCCTTGTCCTAGAATATTGCTGCCCAGTTGAAGACCAATGTTCAATTGGTCATTTATACCATAACGGGGCTCTACAAAGAACCCTCCACCAGTAGTAAGCTCTGATTGGGTAGGAAAAGTCAGGTTGATGCCAACGTCTACCTTGAAGGGCTTATATAAGCGAGTAGCTCCTGATGGATCAGAGGACTGCGCCTTTGAAACAAAAGGAGAAAGGGTAAATAGAGCTATTATAAGTACAATGTATTTCATTCAAAGTAGTTTTCACTTGTTCTATAACAGAAAGAATCCTTTGGTTATTCTTGTTGTCCTGTTTTGGTGGAACGTTGTAAGACCGAAATATAACACTTTTATTTTCAGGGAAGTGAAGCTTTTATTTAAAAAATAATGTGTTGCTGTAAAAATGATACTTTAACCCAGAATATACATTGGCCTATCTATTACGATCCGAAATTGCTTCAAAATCAGCTTTCATAACGATTCCTAATGCATAAACCGGGGTTTAACTAAATGAAAAAAGCCTGACGTTTGCCAGGCTTTTTTTGTAGGGAATCAGTTATGATTAACTTCCGCACATTTCACAATCATCAGGATTGTCAAGTGAGCAGGCTATGGCATCTTGATTGTTGCTTTTGTTGGCTTCTTCCGTCTGGGCAGCAGCGTCTTGAGCGTCTTTTAGACCTGCCTTGTCCACGGTAAATTGGATGGCACTTGTTGCAGCTTTGGAGCGCAAGTAGTACATGCCTGTTTTTAATCCTTTTTTCCAAGCGTAGAAGTGCATGGAAGTTAACTTTCCGAAGTTCGGTTCTTGCATAAATATGTTCATGCTTTGTGACTGGCAGATAAAAGCTCCTCTATCGGCGGCCATATTGATCACGACCTTCTGGGAGATTTCCCAAACGGTCTTATAAAGATCTTTAATGTTTTGAGGTACTTCCGGCATGTCCTGAACAGAACCATTGGCGGCGATGAGCCTGTTTTTCATGGAATCATTCCATAGCCCCAATCGGATCAGGTCTTTCATCAAGTGTTTGTTCACTACGATGAATTCACCCGAAAGTGTTCTTCGGGTATAGATGTTTGAAGTGTATGGTTCGAAACATTCGTTGTTACCAAGAATCTGAGAGGTAGATGCTGTTGGCATTGGGGCGACCAAAAGAGAGTTTCTTACCCCGTATTTAGCCACTCTTTCTTTCAGGTCTGCCCAATTCCATCGGCCTGATTTTGGCGTCACCCCCCAAAGGTCAAACTGGAATTGTCCCTGAGAAACTGGTGAGCCTTCATAGGTTTCATAAGTTCCTTGGATTTTTGCCATTTCCATGGATGTTTCCATGGATGCATAGTAGATAGTCTCGAAGATGTCTTCATTGAGCCCTGCAGCTTCTTCACTGTCAAATGGCATTCTGAGTAAGATGAAGGCATCAGCCAATCCTTGCACACCGATCCCGATAGGACGGTGTCTAAAGTTGGATTTTTTGGCTTCTTCCACAGGGTAATAGTTGATGTCGATTACCTTGTTGAGGTTTTTGGTGACCACTTTGGTGATTTCATACAGTTTTTGGTGATCAAAGGATTTTTTGCCTTGACTGTCGGTCTTGATGAATTTAGGCAATGCTATGGAGGCGAGATTACACACCGCCACCTCATCTGGAGAGGTGTATTCCATGATCTCGGTACATAAGTTAGAAGACTTGATAGTACCGAGGTTTTTTTGGTTGGATTTACCGTTAGCAGCATCCTTGTAAAGCATATAAGGCGTGCCGGTCTCTATTTGGGATTCAAGGATTTCAAACCAAAGCTCTTGGGCCTTTACCGTTTCGATGGCTCTGCCTTCTTTTTCATATTTCTCATAGAGTTTTTCAAACTCCTCTCCGTGGCAATCTGCTAGTCCCGGTGCTTCGTTTGGACAGAAGAGTGACCAATCTTCATTGGCTTCTACCCGCTTCATGAATAGGTCAGAAATCCAGAGGGCATAGAAGAGGTCCCGCGCTCTCAATTCTTCTTTACCGTGATTTTTCTTTAAGTCCATGAAGTCCTTGATGTCTGCGTGCCAAGGCTCAAGGTAGATCGCAAAGCTGCCTTTTCTTTTTCCTCCTCCTTGGTCCACATAGCGGGCGGTCATGTCAAAGTTTCTCAACATAGGGACAATACCGTTGGAGACGCCGTTAGTTCCTCGGATATAAGAGCCTTTGGCTCTTACGTTGTGGATAGAAAGACCAATCCCACCAGCGGACTGGGAGATCTTGGCGCATTGTTTCAAGGTGTCATATATACCATCGATGCTGTCGTCCTTCATGGTAAGGAGGAAGCAAGAGGAAAGCTGTGGCTTAGGTGTACCGGCATTGAACAAGGTCGGTGTAGCATGGGTAAACCACTTTTCGGAAAGCAATGTGTAGGTCTCAATGGCGGCGTCAATATCCTCTTTGTGGATACCGATGGCTACACGCATGAGCATATGCTGGGGACGCTCCACCACTTTGTCGTCAAGCTTGATCAGGTAGCTTCTCTCCAAGGTTTTGAACCCGAAAAAGTCGTAATTGAAATCCCTGCTATAGTCGATAGCTTCGTCCAGGCGAGCGGCGTGTTTTTTAACAATACCATAGACATCGGGAGCGATAAGGGCAGCATTGTCACCTGTTTTGGGATTGACATAGGTGTACAGTCTTTTCATGGTGTTTGAAAAGGACTGGCTGGTAGTTTTGTGCAGGTTGGATATGGCAATGCGGGCAGCAAGGATGGCGTATTCCGGATGCTTCACGGTCATGGATGCGCAGACTTCTGCTGCCAAATTGTCCAACTCTGAAGTGGTGACACCATCATAAAGTCCGTCAATTACTTTTTTGGCGACTTCGATAGGCTGGATGTACCTAGAGTCTAGGTTGCCACAGAGGTTTTCTATCCTAGTGGTGATCTTATCGAATCTTACCGATTCTCTTCTGCCGTCTCTTTTGATTACTAACATGCTAACTTGGAGTTTAAGGTTGGGAAAAGGGTATTAAAAGTCTTCTTCTACAGAAAACTTCGCTGAATCAGAGGCATCTTTGCCTTTCATGACCCCAGCTTTCTGATAATCGCCCACCCGCTTCTCAAAGAAGTTGGTCTTGCCCTGCAGAGAGATCATGTCCATAAAGTCAAACGGATTGGTGCTGTTCCATACTTTTTCACAGCCCAATTCTAATAATAGCCTATCGGCTACAAACTCAATATACTGACACATCAAATCGGCATTCATACCGATCAGCCTTACAGGAAGGGCGTCAGTTACAAATTCCTTTTCGATGGTTACTGCATCTTGGATGATTTTCGAAACGGTATCCTTAGGGAGAGGATTTTGGATATGCTCCGTGTAGAGGTGGCATGCAAAATCACAGTGGAGTCCTTCATCCCTTGAAATCAGCTCGTTGGAGAAGGTTAATCCAGGCATTAGGCCACGCTTTTTCAGCCAAAAGATAGAGCAGAAAGATCCTGAGAAGAAGATCCCCTCCACTGCGGCGAAAGCTATCAGTCTTTCTTGAAAATCACCCTCGTCAATCCATCGCAATGCCCAGTCAGCTTTTTTCTTCACGCAGTCCAAGTGCTCGATGGCATTGAACAGGCGGTCTCTTTCTTTTGGTTCTTTAATATACGTATCAATTAAAAGACTGTAGGTCTCCGAGTGGATGTTTTCCATTGCTATCTGAAAGCCATAGAAGAACTTGGCCTCGGTGTACTGTACTTCTGCCACAAAGTGCTCTGCTAGGTTCTCATTGACAATGCCATCACTCGCAGCAAAAAACGCCAAAACATGGGATATGAAATGACGCTCGTCATCAGTCAGGTTTTTCCAGTCTTTAAGGTCCTGACCTAGGTCTATTTCCTCTGCTGTCCAAAAACTAGCCTCCGCTTTCTTATAAAATTCCCAGATGTCATCATGCTGAATAGGGAACAATACAAATCTGCTACTATCTCCTTGTTCTAATATGGGTTCCGTTTTTTGCATTACGTCAGTCAGTTTTAATATGTCTTCAATTTATTTATAATCTCACGGCGTTTATTATTATGAAAATACCTTTCGTTGTCGAAAAATGCCTGATGAAGAGCAGTTTTTCCCAGAGCCGTACAACAAATATCACCAACAATTTCCAGAAAAAAAACCATAGGTTAGGACGAAGAATTAAGTTGTTGACTATTGGTCAATTTAATGATAAAATATTATATATCAATGTGTAAAGGGTGTTAATTTAAAGTTAACATTCTATTAAAACGGCATTTATAGGGCATTCAGAAGGGGTGGAAAAAAAGTTAAAAAAATCTCCAAACCTAAATTCAAGCATTTTTTTGACTTTGAGTCAATATATTGGTCGGCATATAATTTACTGTAAGTCAGATTATTGTTTTGTTTTTTAATTGTGAAACAAACAACTGTTTGATTTTCAAATCCTAAACAAAAGCAAGCTATTTATGGATAATTTTCAATTGATAATTTCAATGAGTTTTCGTAGCTCATTATCCTATAGTTTATAAGATGTTTGCTTTCGCCTATTGATTTGCCCAGGGCAAAGGCATTTAAAAAAATGTTCCTATTTGCATTTATATCTGCCGTTCCTACGGAACTTACGCTTTTGTGTGTAATCATTTTTTGTTGTCACCAGCACCTTCTATATGACCCTCCGCCAAAGGCGGATTGGGCAGGATGCTCAGTTGCTAACGTCTATTCAGGGTTTAACCTCAACCAAGCCAACCACTATATCTGAGCAGATAGCTGCGACGGCTTGTACGATCCAAATCAACTAATCATTCTTTCAGCCTATCCCGCCATTCGGCAAGATAGGCTACTGCGGTTTCCAATGTACAAATCGGGGCAAAGTGCCAGCGGCACGGATGATAGCTATGCCTACACGAAAATTGTTTTTTGCTGTTCGGGATTTTTAGCTGTTCGGGATTTGTAATCCCGAACCGAGATAATGGGGATTTGAAATCCCCCTAGACCATTTTTGTGAGGAGCATCGACATCAATAGGGATATAGATTTTAAGCAACAACATGCGTTAGCCTGACGGCTATGGCCTTGGTTCCAGACAGGCTCGAAAAGCGTTGTTTCTTTCTGGGGTTTCTGTGCGTTCCGTGAGAAATAAAACCTACTGGCAAGAAAACGTATAATCAAATTACTATATATAAGATGTTTGCTTTCGCCGATTGATTTCCCCATGTTTGTATAAATCCAATTAAAAGAGATGTATATTTACCTGCGCTAAGAGAGTTACTAAGCATTTCGGAATCAGCTTTTTAAAGTTTTTACGTAAATCTTTTCGGGAAATTTTCTAGTTATCAAAATCCTCCTTATATTTGCACCTCAATTTTGATAAAAAGTTCTTAGTATGTACGCAATAGTTAACATAGCTGGAAAGCAGTTCAAAGTAACTAAAGATCAATATGTCTATGCACCAAAAATGCAAGGCGATGTTGACGCTTCCGTTGAGTTCGATGAGGTATTGTTGGCAGATGACAACGGTACGATATCGGTAGGTGCCCCTTTGTTGGATGGCGCCAAGGTGACAGGAAAAATTCTTGATCATGTAAAAGGTGACAAAGTAATCGTCTTCAAGAAGAAGAGAAGAAAAGGTTACAAAAAGAAAAACGGTCACAGACAAGAGTTTACAAAATTACTTATTGAAAACATTACACTATAAGTTTAATCTTATAGCCCTAAAACATTAAAAATTATGGCTCACAAGAAAGGTGTCGGTAGTTCTAAAAACGGTAGAGAATCCCACAGTAAACGACTTGGTGTGAAAAAGTTTGGTGGTGAATCTGTAATCGCTGGTAACATTATCGTAAGACAAAGAGGAACCAAGCATCACCCAGGACTGAACGTAAAAGTAGGTAAAGACCATACTTTGTTCGCCGTGTCTGATGGAAAAGTAGAATTTAAGAGAAAGCATGATGGTAAGTCTTATGTAAGCGTAGTTCCCGCTGAAGCATAAGATTTTTAATCGACAAAATATTTAAAAAAAGCTGCCTTTACTGAAAGGTGGCTTTTTTTATTTCATAGAATCCATATAGAGCCAAAAGTTTCTCATCCTCCAGAAATATTGCTTGTCCTTTTTTTCAACGAGGCTTCCGTATGATGCATCAGTTGATAGGCTAATACATATTCCGTGTTATGATTATCCCCAATGATACCAGTAATCACAGAAAAGCCTTGCTTCATTCTGGGTGTTCTGTGCGTTCCGTGAGAAATAAAACTTACTGGCAATAAAGCGTATAATCAGATTCCGTGTTCATAAATTTTAATTATTTTATTTTTGTTCAGGGTGTGATTGTAGTATGTTATTCTGTTTTTTGAATGGTTGAAAATGAGTTTTATGTCTTTTTTTGGTGTATGAAAAGTATTGTGGTGTGTATTACCTGTTTTTGGTGTTTTTTATTTTTCTTTTTAATGGGTTATATTATTTCCAGTTTAACTCATATTATGAATGAAAACGATTTTTCCAGCCTCTATAGTCAATCAAACAACTGAATATTATCAAGGCAAAATATCCGTAAGGTCAAAGGTCATTTATACCAGTGTACTCGTCGCTTTGGCCGTAATGTTGGTGAGTCTTCCTTTCATTTATGTGGATGTATCGGTGAGTGCTAGGGGTAGTTTTCAGACTTCCTTGGGACGAAATGAAATCCACGCGCCTGTTTCTGGCAGGGTATCTTCGATTAATATCGTCGAAAATGAGTCCGTAAAACAAGGGCAGGTACTGGCAGAGATCAAGTCGGACCAAGTGGATTTGGAGATTGACGGTGTGAACAGCCGGAAGGCGTTGGTACAGAATTTTATTGCTGACCTGCGTAAATTAATGAAGGTTAGTCCCAATCAGATAGATGATTTTTTGGGACGTACACTGACGACGAAGTATTATCAAGCAGCATTTTTTGAATATGTGTCAGGCGTACAGCAGCTACAAACGGTGCTCGAAAAAGAAAAACGTGACCTCAAACGTGCGAAGGTACTTTTTGATAGTAAGGCGATTTCGGCAGTCGACTATGATGAGTACAGGTCGAAGTTTGAGCAGTCTCTGGCCAATTTGGACATTTATCATAGTAAAAAAATCTCTTCTTGGGAACAGGAGTTACGCGATTACCAGAATGAATTTGATGAGCTGGCCAATAGTAAAAAATTGCTCCGGGACCGGTTGCATCAATATAAGATCGTGGCGGGTGTTGCTGGGACGATCATTAACTTTGAGAATATTAAAATGGGGGATTTTGTATTTGCCAATCAAAAGATGGCTGAAATATCACCTGATAGCACCTTGAAGGCAGTGGCTTTTTTGGATCCAGCCGATATTGCTTTTGTCCAACCTGGCCAAAAGGTGAATTTTCAAGTGGACGCCTATGATTATAACCAATGGGGACTGTTGGAGGGAACGGTCGAAGAGATTGCCAAAGACATCAATATGATCAGTGAAAACGAAGTGGCATTTCGAGTTATTTGTAATTTGAGCAAGGAGGCGCTTTACCTAAAGAATGGCGTGGAGGGTGATGTGAAGAGGGGGATGACTTTTAATGGCCGGTTCCTAGTAGCCAGGCGTTCATTGTACCAATTGTTGTATGACAAAGTAGATGACTGGCTCAACCCAGCTTTGAAAAATTAATGAGAGTAGTTTCATGAGCAGAAGAATTAAGCAACGGGATATTACGGACTGTGGAGCGGCTTGCCTAGCCTCCATAGCGAGTAGCTATAAGCTGAACATGCCTATTTCTAAAATAAGGCAGCTGGCTTCTACCGATCAAAAAGGTACCAATGTGCTGGGGCTGATAGAGGCTGCCGAAGCGCTGGGATTTTCAGCCAAGGGGGTGCGGGGGAGTTTTGCAAGTTTGCACCAAATCCCAAAACCTGCCATAGCCCATGTGGTGATCAATAAGACCCTTCATCACTACATGGTGATTTATAATGTGTCCAAACGCCATGTCAAGGTGATGGATCCGGCTGAAGGCAGGATGAAGAAATTTCCCCATGATGAGTTTAAGGAGATTTGGTCAGGTGTACTGGTTTTGTTAATGCCCAATGAAGAATTCAAAGCTATGAATGGTACCGTGTCAGTGGTGGGACGGTTTTGGTACCTTATCAGTCCTCATAAAAGTGTGATGCTACAAGCTGTTTTTGGGGCGGGTATTTATACCATCCTTGGGCTGTCCACCTCCATTTACGTCCAGAAAATCATAGATAATGTCTTCATCAGTAGAAATACCAACTTGCTAAACCTGATGAGCGTGGGGATGATCCTATTGCTGCTTTTTCAGGTTTTTATTGGAGTGTATAAGTCTGTTTTCGTCCTTAAGACCGGCCAAAAAATCGATGCTAGGTTGATTTTGGGCTATTATAAGCATTTGTTGACCTTGCCGCAGCGGTTTTTTGATACCATGAGAGTGGGAGAGATCATTTCCCGTATCAATGATGCCGTGAAGATCAGGGCATTTATCAATGATGTATCTATCAACCTGGTGGTCAATGTGTTCATTGTGGTGTTCTCTTTTATGCTCATGTTTACATTTTATTGGAAACTGGCCCTGATCATGTTGATGATCGTCCCACTTTACTCTATTGTGTATATTATCACTAATCAGCTGAACAAGAAGGCAGAACGAAAACTGATGGAAAATACTGCTGAGCTCGAATCACAACTGGTGGAATCTATCCATTCGGTGGGAACGATCAAACAGTTTGGGGCTGAGGGGCACGCTAATATCCAGACGGAAGGCAAATTTGTGAATATGCTTGGGTCTATTTACCGCTCAGGGGTCAACAATGTGTTTTCTGCCAGTTCTTCTGAGTTTATTTCTCGTTTATTCACCATTATTCTATTATGGCTCGGGGCAGGCTATGTTTTGAAAAATGAAATTACTCCAGGGGAGTTGTTGTCTTTTTATGCCCTGATCGGTTACTTGACAGGGCCCTTGGTCGGGATTATTGGCATGAACAAAACCATCCAAAATGCCCTGATTGCTGCCGACAGGCTCTTTGAGATCATGGACCTAGAAGTGGAAGAGCAGAAAGAAAAGTTTACGATCGATAAGGAGGCCATTGGCCATATCACTTTTAATAATGTGAGCTTTAGGTACGGCTCCAGGGCGAAGGTCTTTGATGGGCTTAGTCTTGAGATTCCGAAAGGTAAGGTCACGGGCGTGGTAGGAGAGAGTGGTTCTGGAAAATCTACTTTGGTGGCGTTGTTGCAACACCTGTATCCGCTGGAGGCCGGCCATATAAAGATAGGGATTCATGATATAGCCTATATCGAGCATAGCTGTCTAAGGAAGATAGTGGGAGTGGTACCTCAGCGGGTGGACTTATTTGCAGGAAACCTCATTGATAATATTGCTTTGGGCGAATACCAGCCAGATATACAGAAAATCGTGGGGATATGTCACGAGCTTGGGATGATGGATTTTATTGAAGGTTTGCCCAATGGTTTTGCCACTTTCCTAGGAGAAAACGGTGCCTCCTTGTCAGGGGGGCAAAAGCAACGGGTGGCCATTGCCAGGGCATTTTATAGGGATCCTGAAATTATCGTGATGGATGAAGCCAATGCTTCCCTTGATCCTAAATCAGAAGAATACGTACAAAGGGCCATTCGTGCCTTGGTGAAAAATGGAAAAACCGTTGTTTTTATTACACACAGGCTTGCGGCAGTTAGGGATTTTGATTGTATTTTGGTATTGGAAAAAGGGAAACTGGTGGAAAAAGGGAACCATCATACACTGTTTTCCCAAGAAGGAGCCTATTATCAAATGCTCCAAAAACAGAACTTTGTATTGGATTAACCACGGACAGATTATGAATTTCATTAAACATATAGAAAGACTTCAGCTTATTAATAAACTGGTGAGAGAGGAAAAAACAGGCTCCCCAGAGGAACTTTCGGCACGTTTGGGAATTAGCAGGAGGCAGCTTTATAACCATTTGGAAAGCCTCAAGGATATGGGGCTTGAGGTGACCTTTTCCAGAAAAATCAATAGCTTCCACTATGTAGAGGAAAAGCATCTGGAAATGACCTTTACATTGAAGGTTATTGGGCCTGAAGAAACAGAAAATATTTATGGTGGGACCTATATTCCAATCATTCCAGAGTGGTGGCCGTTACCAGAGTGGGAGTGGATTAATGAAGCCGTATGACCGTTTTATCTCTTCTGCCGTGCATATAGGTTTTTTTGTTAGCAATCCCATAAGTAGGGTAGAGGTCTTTTTTTTCAGGACTAATGAAGTTTTTTTAGTATAGTCTACCCATTGTGTGGAAAAAAGTAACCAGCCCTTGCAAAAGCGGCTTTGTAAAAGCCATTGGCTTGATAGAATACGGAAGAGAATCGCTGACTTTCAAATTATTTTTATTCCGTGCAAGTTTTGTGCACGCGCCCACCGTACCTTTAACATAACGTTTAGAAGCGCTAATCAGGGTTTGAGGTCCTGTATAGTATTTTAAGCTTTGGACAGCTTTATTTGTTGTTCACGAAGTCAAAAAGAAAATAATAGGAAGAAACTACATTATAAAAGAATGTGCGGATTGATAGGGGGGAAGATAATCTGTGGCAAAGCCTAGGATTCGGACTTTCTTCAGGTTCAGTATTAACGCTCTTGGCACTAATATTGAGGTGTGATTGAGTAAATAGATTAAAGACAATATTTTTTTATTTACTATGTTGGTGATTTTTTAGTTCTCGTGTTGATTAACGTCAGAAGGGATACATGTGTGGTGTATCCCTTTCTTTTTGGGCACACTTACGGGCAACGTCATATTGGGAATCAAACCAAAATCAGGGATCAAGCAATATTTCTGTGGGAGTAAAATTCGACACACTTTCTTGAAATTTATTCCCTATTGATTATTGGAATAAAGCGCTGTTGGTGTGTACTGGGTTTTAGCGTGAACTTATAAGCGCTAGGAAGGTAATTTCTGCTAAAACAATGAGATTAATTTTGGTGTTTACCATGGGCTTTTTAATGCTACTTGTCTTTTCCAATTTAAGCAAAAAAACAGCGCAAATCATAATCATCAGCGACATCAGCTTTCCATCAGTCCCACAGCTTTTCGGCTTGATCCAAAATCAGCGTTCTATCCTAACCATTCCTTGGGGATGTGGGGTAGCTCCTTATCTCATTTCAAATCACAAACTATAACTAAAATTTTATTCTAATATGATTGTTGTCATAAATTAGATCTTTTGACCTATATATATTTGTACTCTTGATGAAGTACTGAAGCTCTTATGGTAATGAGGGTAATGATAAAGATTTTTACAGGGCTCATTTAGAAATTATATTTTTTTAAAAAAATCGGACAGGTGTGTTGAACAAGTGTTGATTTTTTTGTTTTACTATGTTGGTGATTTTTTTATCTTCCTGTACTGATTTATTGAGAAAGGTGGGGTGCTTGCATCCCCCTTTCTTTTTACTGGTGACAGGAGACAGCGATAGCGGAATTGGTAATGATGATTGGTATAAAGTACTATTTTGTTTGGTTTTGATAACTACTACCTAGATATAAATGGCTAATTATTTGCTTGTTTATCAGAGAAAAAATACTTTTAGTTATATTTTTATGGTTTATAAGTAATTGAAAATTGGTGCTACACTCCATATAGAATTTTAACATCCCACGTAATTTAAATACCCAAGTATGAGAAAAATTTGTTTTTTAATGATTACGGTGACCAGTATATTGGTTTTTCCGGTCATTGCACAAAATAAGATTGATTTCCAGGAATTTGATCTGGACAATGGGCTGCATGTGATCATGCACAAGGATAATACGACTCCCATTGTGGTTACATCGGTTTTGTACCATGTTGGTTCGAAAAACGAAGACCCGGAACGTACGGGGTTTGCGCACTTTTTTGAGCATTTGCTATTTGAGGGGAGTGAAAATATCGGCAGGGGCGAATACATGAAAAAAATCCAGTCTGAAGGCGGAACGCTCAATGCGTATACGAGTAATGATATCACCTATTACTACGAGACTCTTCCTTCCAATAAGCTAGAGCTGGCTCTTTATATGGAAAGTGAACGGATGCTGCATGCCAAGATCGATCAGGTGGGTGTGGACACCCAGCGTGAAGTAGTGAAAGAGGAAAAGAGACAGCGGTATGACAACCAGCCATATGGGACCATCCTGCCAGAGACGCTCAAAAGAGCCTATTCCAAGCACCCTTATCAGTGGGCGCCAATTGGCTCACTAGATCATTTGAATGCAGCGACTTTGGATGAATTCATGGGGTTTTATAAGGAATTTTACGTGCCGAACAATGCGACGTTGACCATAGCTGGTGATATAGATTATGAGCAAACGAAAGAATGGGTGGAAATGTACTTTTCTGAAATTCCAAAAGGAGCACAAGAAGTCTATCGGCCAGCTATTAAAGAACCTGCCAAGACTGAGGAAATCCGGGACATAGTTTACGATAATATCCAGATTCCTGCAGTGATCCAAGCGTATAATTTACCACCAAAGAACGATCCTGACTCCTATGCTATGGACATGCTTTCCACTTACTTGACAGGAGGCAATTCCTCTTTGATGACCAAAGAGCTGGTGGACAAGCAACAAAAAGCCTTGGCCGTAGCCGCAATACCTTTGGACTTGGAAGATGGGGGGATATTTATCATGTATGGTATTACTAATATGGGCGTAAAAGCCGAGGAGCTAGAGACAGAGATAGATGTATTGATCCAGCAGGTGCAGGAAGAAGGAGTGTCAGAAAGAGACTTTCAGAAGTTACAGAACATCATCGAAAATGATGTGGTGAGCAGTAACTCGACCTTATCCGGGATAGCCCAAAGCCTGTCACAGTCGCATGTGTTTTTTGGAGAGACTGGTCATATTAATGATGTGTTGAAAAAATACAGGGAGGTGAGCAGGGAGGATTTGCAGCGAGTGGCAAAAAAATACCTTACTTTGGACGGTAGGGTGGTGCTGTATTATTTGCCAAAATCAGCACAGCCGCAAGAGTAATTTTTAACTTGAACTTGGACAGATTTATGAAAAAGAGCATTATATATTTAATCCTATGCATGGCCGTGACTTCACTGAGTCATGCGCAAGTAGATAGAAGCAAATACCCAGAGCCAGGTCCTGCTCCTGAAATTGAGCTGGGGGATCCGGAGACGTTTACTTTGGACAATGGCCTTAAAGTGTTTGTGGTGGAAAACCACAAGTTGCCCAGAGTGGCCTTTTCCCTGGTCATCGACAGGGATCCGATAGTTGAAAAAGAAAAGGCGGGAATGACGGGTTTTGTCGGGGATATCCTCATGGCAGGTACCACATCCCGGTCAAAGGACCAACTGGATGAAGAGGTGGATTTTATCGGGGCTTCGCTGAGTGCAGGGTCTACCTCCCTGTATGGATCATCATTGAAGGAGCACCAGGAGAAGATCCTTACCTTAATGGAGGATGTACTCTTTCACCCCTCTTTTCCACAGGAAGAATTGGATAAGCTGAAGAAGCAGGCGCTGACAGGGCTGGCCGCATCCAAGGATGAGCCAGATGCCATATCAGGACGACTGGCAGGTAAGCTGGTGTATGGAACGGATCATCCTTATGGAGAGATCAGGACAGAGGAATCCATTTCGGCTATTGAAATGGAAGATATCCGTGCTTATTATGAAACCTATTTTAAGCCAAATATCGCATATTTGGCCATAGTAGGGGATATAGATAAGAAGGAAGCAGAGAAGGTTGTGAAGGCCCATTTTGCAAAATGGAAAAAGGGAGATGTGCCAGAAATGAGCTATTCCACACCTTCTGTTCCGGAGCAAAATGAAGTCGCATTAGTCGATCGCTCAGCATCTGTGCAGTCGGTTGTTGATATCACCTATCCCATGGAGATGAGTTTGGGTAATAATGATTACCTGGATACCCGCGTTTTAAATTACATATTGGGAGGGGGAGCGTCATCTCGATTGTTTATGAATCTGCGGGAAGATAAAGGATATACTTATGGTGCCTATTCCAGCATTGGAGCGGATGAGCTGGTGACCAGCTTTTCTGCTGGAGCTTCCGTAAGAACTGCAGTCACCGACTCTGCAGTTACAGAGCTTATTTATGAGATTAATCGCATAATGGATGAAGGGATCACAGAGGAAGAACTGGAAGCAGCCAAGGCCAATCTGAGTGGTAGTTTTGGTAGATCCTTGGAAAGCCCTTCTACTTTGGCGAGATTTGCCATCAATATTGAGCGTTATGACCTCCCCGCTGACTTTTACAAAACTTATTTGCAGCGGCTAAGTGCCCTGACTGTGGACGATATCAATGCTGCGGCACGAAAGTATATCAAGCCAAGCAATATGTACATAACTGTGGTGGGGAATGGTTCGGAAATAAAAGATAACTTAGCCCAGTTTGGCCCAGTAAGCCTATATAACAATTGGGGGGACCCGGTCAAGGAAATTGAGATGACCGATATGGATATGACGGCAGAGGATGTCATTGATAATTATATCAAGGCAATAGGTGGTGAAGATGCTGTCAATGCAGTCGAAACCGCGAAGGTGATGATGAAAGCGGAAGTTCAAGGGCAGGTAATAGGCATGACTATGGTATACGATGATCCTGCTATGCGTTTCAGTCAAAAGGTATCCATGATGGGGAATACGGTTTCCAATACGTTACTATCAGAAGGGAAAGGCACTGTTTCGGCTATGGGACAATCCAAAGAGCTTACTGATGAACAGTATGAGGAAGCTAAGATGAACATGTTTATCTTCCCAGAGGCACATTATGAAGATTTGATGTATACTCTTGAATTGGACGGCATAAAAGACATAGATGGTCAGAAAGCCTATAAGGTGATCGTTTCCAATCCTACCGGTGCAAAAAGCGTGAACTATTACAGTGTGGAAACAGGTTTGAAGGTGAAGAGTGAAAATGAAAAGACAGGGGAAATCACCTATTCAGATTATCAAGAGCATGAAGGGATACAATATGCTATGGAAATGATCGTAAAATCACCAATGATCCCTGCACCGCTAAATACTACCGTGGAGTCATTGGAGCTTAATCCGGAACTGACAGAAGAAGATTTTAAATAATAATATAACTATGAAAAAGGCAATGATTGCATTGGTGGCATCACTGATGATGAGCGGAGTGGATGTCCAGGCCAATGAAGCCGTGAAAAAGGGAAGTTTGGTATCTATCCAAGATGTGACTGTAAAAGAAGTCGTGGATAAATATATCAGTGCGGCAGGAGGAATAGAGAAGATCAAGGCGATCAAAAACATGGAAATGAACATGGAAACGGAGATTCAGGGGATGACCCTTGTGATCAAGGCCGTAACTGACCAAGAGAATCACCGTCTACTGAATCTTACCAAAATGAATGGTAATCAAGTGGCCAAGACGGTCATCAGAGACAATCAAGGGAAAGTGGTCAGCATGGGGCAAGAGCAAGACCTTACCGAAGATCAGCTTAACTCCATGAAGAGCCAGACCTTTGTTTTTCCGGAGTTGTTCTATGAGGAGCTTGGTTACGAGGTGACTTATGGTGGTACAGAAGACGTGGAAGGTGAAGCTGCTCATAAACTGCTGCTTAAAGATGCCAGTGGTGTGGAAACTTCAGAATTTTATAGCGTTGAATCAGGACTGAAATTAAAGACAGCGTCTGAAGCTGCCGGGACCGTTAGTTATAAGGATTACCAAGAAGTCGACGGTATCATGGTTCCTTCCAAGATGGTGATAGCTAACTCCATGATGCCTACGGCAATGGAAGCAAATATTACCTCAGTGGTCTTTAACCAAGAATTAGATAGCACACTCTTTGAGTGGTAAGGCTGGCCATGGCCAATAAAAAGAGGCTATCCCTGATCAGGGGTAGCCTCTTTTTATTTCATTCGGTTTATGCATTAGGAGCCGTTATAGTCCATAATATATAGGCTAATGCACATTCAGGGTGTGGTCTTTTTACCAATGGGGATGGTTTTTCATCCAGTGATCCAAAGAGAATTTCCCTGATCCATAAATGAGAAAAACAACCAGCAAAATCAATACACCCAAGGATAGTTCAAATTCCAAGTTATTGGAAACAGAAAGGAAGCCTTGGTTGATATTGACAAAAAAGACAGCGCCGAGCAGGATGGGTATTTGAAAAATGATTGCAAAGCGCGTCAATAAACCGGAAGCGATCATAAAACCTCCCACTAGATGGGCAAAAGCTACATAATGGGCCAGTGCTAGGTTAAAAAACTGGAGGTCGCTATTGCTCATAATTTCCATTAAGGCACTTGTGTTGGCGATAAACATGATGCCTTTGTACATAATGAATAGGCCTAGTGCCATCCTAATGAAATCGATCCAATTGGGATGGTGGGTATCTGCCCACGATTCGATTTTAGAAATAGTTTCCATGGTATTTTGGGTTTGGTTTTAGGATAATATACAAATAAAATAACTTATTTCACTGGTTTTTAGTGATTTATATAAGTTGATTCATTTGCTAGCCCAAGTTTAACCCGGAATATGCATTAGCCTATCTGTTGCGACCTTAAACTGCTTCAAAATCAGCCGTTTCACATTAGTTTTCGGCATAACCGTAGCGGTGCTACGCTAATGCCTCCAAACTAACTGATTTTCTTGCAATTTCAGCTCTCACTACGATTCCTAACGCATAATCCGGGTTTAATTTACAACCCATCACTGCGAGCTGGGTTGGTACCTGAAGGAAAAAGCCAAGTGGACTCTATTGAGTTAGAAAAATCATGGACCAAGCGGAAAGGTTGAGGGGCTGATGGAACGCTGATGACGCAGATGATTATGATTTGCGCTGATTTTTTGCTTATAATTGGAAAAGACAAGTAGCATAAAAAAACCCTGAAAGGGCGTAACATCCTTAGCCAAGGGCACAGGTATTTCCACCTGAAGCTACTTTGGGTTGCACCCTGATTGCGTTGCAGTTTCACTACTAACAGTTCATGATTTAAAATCGGATACCCTAGCGAGGGTTTACGCCGAATTATTTTGGGCTTAACTTGACCACTTGTCTCGCTTCTCATTGCTTTCGCCAGGAACAAGTAAGTATTCGTGGTAATAACTACGGACTGATGCTGGAAGCTGGCAGTGGACTTTTCTGCCAAAACGGAAGATGTCTAGCTTTATCACCTCGTTTTCAATAACGTCATCTTGTGCAAATGCCTTTTTATTAATAGTGTTGATTTTATCCCCTTGCATGAGTGATGTATATGCAGGGCATTCGGGGTGGATCTTGGTTATGGTTCCATCGGCTAGAGTGATGATGCCCCAGTTGGCCGCTAGGACTTGGGAATGGGGCATGCTTTTGACGGTGATGTTGATCGTGGCCATTTCCTTGCATAGTAAAGGAAAAATATCCTCCGTGCCTCCCACATACTTCTTGAAAAAATCAGCAATGATTTCTTTGTTGCCGTGTAGGTCAGCAATGATCTGTTGATAATCCTGCATGGTGTAGCCCTTGTTTGACTTGCCAAACTTCAGCCACATTTCTTTCATGACTTCATGCAGACTGCTTCCCTTTTCCAGGAGCATTAGGTCCAAAATGGTGGATAGAAGAGTGCCTCGATTATATATACTGACTTTTTTTTCTGGAATACCCGCTTTGTAGCCATCTAGCCATAGGTCCCAGCTAGATGCGCTGATGGATTGGTTTTGCCAGCCGAAGGAGCTGAATTCCCTGTTAAGCTGTTTTTCCATATTGGCAAGGAACCCCTCCAAAGTGAAGTAGCCGGATTTTAGCAGGAATAGATCTCCCATATAGGTAGTGACTCCTTCCGCTACCACGCCAGTGTCAAAGTAGGTTTCTTTAGAAAAATCATAAGGGAGAAGTTCTTTTGGCCTGATGCGGCAAACGTTCCAAAAGTGATAAAGCTCATGGCAACTTACCCCAAAAAATTCATCCATGTTTTCATTTTGCTCCAATGACTCTGCCGGACCGAAGGTGATTACCGTCGAAAATTGGTGCTCTACTCCATGATAATGTTTATACGGTAGCAGCTGGAATAAGAAGTGATAATCTTCCGCTGGAAATTCTTCGAATGCCCTAATTTGCTTTAGCGTAAAAGCCTCAAATTTTTTGATCAATTGAGGAATGTCAAAATGGATTTCTCCTTGAAACCAGAGATGAAAATTACTTGCTTGTACTTGGTAGCTGTAATGCTTCAGGGAAGGAGAGGCGATCACCGGGCTGTCCACTAAGTGCTGGAAATTATCAGCCTGAAAAATACAAGTGTCTATTTTTGGCAAAGCGGTGGCTATTTCGAAAGATTCGGGAAGTTGCAGGTGGACAATTACCTGCTCCTTCTCCAGCCCTTTCACTTCAAAACAACAGTTGATGAAGTTCAAGTAGAGTTGTTCATCGTCAGACCAGCTTCCTCCAGCATCCATTTGCGAGGCATGGAATTCATAACTGACGGTATAGGGGCCTGCCTCTTGCGTTTGGAATACCCAGAGGTCTTTTGACTTTTTGTTCCAGTGAGCAGGTCCTTCTAGGGAGGAGATGGCGAAGCCTTTTATTTTCTGCGCATAGTTGGTGATTTCATACCGACCTGGTCGCCAAGAGGGAAGCTGGAGCTCATACGTGCTATTGGCAGCACACTGAATAGTGAGTTGGATTTGTACAAATTGATTGTGCGGATTATTTCTATATATCAGGTATTCCATTTACATTTGTGCTTTACAATAAACAAAAGTAAGTCACTGGTTTGTAAATAAAAAAAACGTGGCTATCTTTGCAGTCCTTTTCAGGGGTTACTGTAAAAGGAGAGACAGAAAAGCAGTAAATATTAAAAACATAAATCGGTAAAAGAAGTTAGTGGTAGTTTGATACCAAGCCCCATGAGCATTCTGTAGCTGATAGAAAATTAAACGATCATGAAAAGAACATTTCAACCTTCTCGCAGAAAAAGAAGAAATAAGCACGGATTTAGGGAAAGAATGGCGTCACCTAACGGCAGAAGGGTGATCAAAGCAAGAAGATCAAAAGGTAGACATAAACTATCCGTATCTTCAGAGAAAACACTTAAGAAGTAATTTGTTCGTTCCTTGATGCCTTATGACTATGGACTATAGGCTGCCAAAGAAGGAGAGATTACATTCTAAAAAGTTAATAAAGGAACTTTTTGACAAAGGTTCCTCTTTTTTTTTATACCCCTTTAAGATCATTTATTTACCAATAGAAGGGGAAGCTGAAACCAATCAGGTACTTTTTTCTGTTTCCAAGAGGAAAATAAGGAAGGCTGTTCATCGAAATTACCTAAAGCGAAGGATCAAAGAAGCCTACCGGCTCAATAAATCCTTACTTATAGATGGTAAAAATAACAAAAAATTGATAGCTTTCGTTTATGTAGCGCCTGACTTGGAGGATTTTCACAAGATCCAGTCAAAGGTGCAGAAAGTATTAAACCGACTTGCAGATAGGCAAGAAGCTAACCGTAATAATGATGAGAAAAAGAAATAGCATAATCGCCATTTTTTTAGTGCTGATAATAGGAGGGGGCATGTTGGTTTCCTTTAAAGGGAAAAACGACAAGCTTTTTTTGATTGCTAAAAACCTCGACATCTTCGCTTCCTTGATTCGGGAACTTGATTCGTTTTACGTGGATGAAATCAATCCTGACGAATTGGTGACGGTTGGGATCAATGCCATGCTCGAAGAGTTGGATCCGTATACCACGTATATCCCAGAAGAAGAGTCGGAAGATTTCAGGACTATGACGACGGGAGAGTACGGAGGTATCGGGGCGATGATCGGTAATAGGACCGGTAAGAACATGATCCTCATGCCCTATGAAGGCTTTCCGGCCGAATCATCAGGTTTGCGCATCGGGGATGAACTGCTAAAGGTAGATACTGTCGATGTGGTGGAGCTGGTGACCTCTGATATTTCGGAGATGCTAAAAGGCCCCGCCAATACCCCCGTGGAGGTAGTGGTCAAAAGGAACCAGGATACATTGTCTTTTGCGATCACCAGAAAAAAAATCGTGATCAATAACGTTCCTTTTTATGGTATGGTCAATGACAATATCGGGTACATTAAATTGACAGATTTCACGACCAATGCGGGAGATGATGTTCGAAAAGCACTGGTGGAGCTGAAAAGCCGTGGAGCAGAGCGATTGATATTGGATCTGAGGGATAACCCCGGCGGAATCCTGAAGGAAGCAGTGGATATCGTTAGTCTATTTGTCCCTAAAGGCAAAGAGGTAGTGAGTACCATTGGGAAGTTGGAAAATGTCAACGCAGAATATAAGACAACTCGCTCTCCCGTGGATAAGCGAATGCCTCTGGCGGTATTGATCAATGAGCGTTCTGCTTCAGCTTCCGAAATTGTATCGGGAGCCTTGCAGGATTATGACAGAGCGGTTTTGGTAGGTAGGAAGACCTTTGGAAAGGGTCTAGTGCAGAGCACAATTCCGCTTTCTTATAATTCTCAGGTTAAGGTGACTACAGCTAAATATTACATTCCAAGTGGCAGGTGTATTCAGGAGATTGATTACAGCAAAAGAGA